>JALYZL010000305.1 GCA_030948875.1 Actinomycetota bacterium | reverse complement strand
GCCCGAGCGCGGCCGTGCCGCCCACCACGCGCGCACGCGCCGGCCGAAGAAGAAGTAGCCGACCGCGGCGACGATCAGCCCAATCACGAGGAACCGCACCACCCCATGCGTGAAGAGAATGAGATCCAAGATCGCCCGGAAGATCAGGTAGATCGCGAATCCCTTTCCGTGCCCGCCGCCGCCACCGCCGCCACCACCGCCGGGGGCGAAGTTGGAGGAGCCGCCGCCGGCCGCGGCGAACGCGTCCGGCGCGACGAGCAGCGCGATCGTTAGTGCGAAGAGGAGGGCCAGGGCTGTGCGGCGGCGGCGGCTCACGCGCTTGCCGCCTCCGCCAGGGGCCCGACGCCGGGCTGGACCTGGGCGATGTGCTGGTCGGCGTGGTAACTCGAGCGCACGAGCGGACCCGCAGCGACGTGCTCGAATCCGAGCGCGTACGCGGCCTTTTCGAGCTCGGCGAACTCGTCCGGATGCCAGTAGCGGACGATTGGGAGGTGCTCGACGGTCGGGCGCAGGTACTGGCCGACGGTGAGCACCTGCACGCCGTGCTCGCGGAGCACGCCAAGCGCGTCCACCATCTCGTTAAAGCTCTCGCCGAGGCCGACCATCAGGCCCGACTTCGTGGTCACTTCGCCGCCGCCCATTTCCTTGGCGTTCTGCAAGACCCGGCACGAGCGCTCGAAGCGCGAGCCGCGGCGGGCGATCGGGTAGAGGCGCGGAACCACCTCGACGTTGTGGTTGAAGACGTCGGGCCTTTCCGCGATCACCTTGGCGAGCGGCATCTCGGCGCCGCGAAAGTCGGGGGTGAGGATCTCTATCTTGCAACTCGGGGCCTGGCGGCGAATCTGGCGAATCACGCCGACGAACGCCGAAGCCCCGTAGTCGGGCAGATCGTCGCGGTCGACGCTCGTGATCACCGCGTGGCGCAAGCCCATCCGCGCCACGCTCCGCGCCACGCGCGCCGGCTCGAGCGGGTCGTCCCAGGTCGGCTTCCCCGTCTTCACGTTGCAGAAGCCGCACCGCCGCGTGCACGTGTCGCCAAGGATCATGAACGTGGCAGTGCCCCGCTGCCAGCACTCGCCGATGTTCGGACAAGCCGCCTCCTGGCAGACCGTGTGCAGGCCCTCGGACCGGATCATCGCTTGGAGCTCGCGGTAGCGGGGACCGCCGGGGGCGGGGACCTTGAACCACGGCGGCTTGCGTCCGCGGTGCGGCTGGACATCCGGGCCCAGGACCTTCAGCACGTCCATTCCACCCGGGTTCGATCGCGACCGAGTGGCGTGCTCGCGGATGCCGTGGCCCTGGTTCACGCTTCAAGGCTAGCGCGCCGGGGTGGCGGGTTGAGGCGGTGGGGGGCTGGGGGCGGCTCGGGGGATGCCGGGCGGGTGGGGGTTTGGGGCGCCTGGCAGGTCCACGGGGCGGGGTGGGGGCCCCGGGCGGGTCGGAGAGCTCACACGCCGTCAGCAGAGTTGCCACGCTGCGTCACCCACCTGTCACGGTTTCCGTGTCAGCATCGGTGCGATGGCGGAACGTGGTCGAGAAACGCAACCCACGGTCACGTTTCTCGACCAGGCCCGTTTGACGTGGCACTCGCGGCGCTGGCGAGCGCCCAACACGCTGTGTTCGATCTCGGGCAGCTCCGTGATCTCGGCCTTACGGCGGCAGGAGTCCGCAAGCGCGCTGCTGCCGGCCGTCTGCATCGGGTCTACCACTGTGTCTATTCGCTCGTCCGGCTGGATCTGCTCGCGCGAGGGTCGATGATGGCCGCGGTTCTTGCGTGCGGCCCGGGCGCCGTGCTCTCCCACCGCTCAGCCGCGGCACTGCTGGGGCTGAGACCGGCCGGCGGAGCGCGGATTGACGTGACCGTGCCGGCCCGCTCGGCTCGCGAGCACGCCGGAATCGCGCTGCATCGGTCGCCCACACTCACGCCCGCCGATACCACGATGGAGAAAAACATCCCGTGCACGACCGTGGCGCGGACGCAGCTCGACCTGGCCGAGGTGATCAATCGACGCGGCGTGGAGCGGGCCCTGGACCAGGCCGAGATCCTCAGGGTGTTCGACTTGCGTGCGCTCGACGATCAGCTCGCACGGAACCCGACGAGGAGCGGTGCCGCGCGCCTGCGTTCCGTCCTCGCCGAGCACTACGTCGGCAGCACGGCCACCTGGAGCGACTTCGAGGAGCGCTTCCTCGCCTTCACGCGCGCCGCCGGCCTCCCCCAGCCCGAGGTCAACTACTGGATCGTCCTCGACGACGGCGGCCCTCCCATCAGGGCCGACTTCGCGTGGCCCGCCCATCGGGTGATCGTCGAGACCGACGGTCGCGGGACCCACGGCACGCGGCAGGCGTTCGAGCGCGACCGCCGGAAAGACCTGCGGCTGTCTGCGGCGCGCTGGCGGCCGGCGCGGGTTACCTCGCGGTGCCTCGATGAGGAGCCCAGGCTCGTCGAGGCGACCGCTCGGGCGCTACTGGGGCTGTAGGGCACGTCCCGCCGCGGTCTCGAGGCGCGCGAGACTCACGAGGCGCTGGCGGCAATCCAGCATCTCGGCGAGCTGGAAGGCGACACGGCGGCGAAAGCACTTGATGGCGCCGGCGAGGCGGTTCGTCTCCTTGATGATCGAAGTCATCTGGACGCCGTCGAGCCCGCAGGGAACGATCCAGCTGAAGGGCTGCAGGTCGTTCTCGACGTTGACCGCGAATCCGTGCGTGGTGACGCCGCGGGCGACGTGGACGCCGATCGAGGCGATCTTGCGGTCCTCCACCCAGACGCCGGTGAAGTCGGGCCCGTCCTCGGGGCGGGCCCGCGCGGCAATGCCCTCCTGCTCGAGCGCGGCGACGAGCGTGCGCTCGAGCGCGCGGACATAGGCGACGACGTCGCCGACGCGGACGATCGGGTAGCCCACGAGCTGACCCGGGCCGTGGTAGGTGACCTTCCCACCGCGGTTGGCGTCCTCGATCTCGATGCCCTGCATCCGGTACCACTCCTCACCCATCGGCAGCTCGCCCGGGGCCGAGCGCCGCCCGCGCGTGTACACCGGGTAGTGCTCGAGGTTCAAGAGGACGTCGGGCAGCTCGTCGTCCTGCCGGGCGGCTCGCAGTCGCTCCTGGAGCTCCAGCGCCTGCCGGTATTCGACGGTGCCGAGGTGACAGACCCAGAGCTCGGGGCGGGCGTCAGACATTCTCGAGCACTCGCTTTACGCTGGCCAGGAACTGCGCGGAGAGCGCGCCGTCGAGGGCGCGATGGTCCCAGCTGAGGCCGAGGATGGTCATCGAGCGGATGGCGATCGAGTCGTTGCCATCGGCGTCGGTGACGACGACGGGGCGCTTGACGATCGCCTCGAGGTCGAGGATCGCCACTTGCGGTTGATTGATGATCGGGGTCGCCATGATCGAACCGTACTGACCTGGATTGGTGATCGTGAAGGTAGCGCCGTGAACCTCGTCGGGTCTCAGCGACCGGGATCGCGCTCGGGTGGCGATGTCGCGGATGCGCGACGCCAGCCCCTCGACGGACAGCTCGTGCGCGCCATGGATGACGGGCACGATCAGCCCGTCCTCGCCGAGCGACACCGCGATCCCCAGGTTGATGTCGGTGTGCTGTGTGTAGCGCTCGCCCTCGAGCGTGGCGTTGAGCTCCGGGTGCTCGCGCAGCGCCGAGACGACGGCGCTGACGACGAACGAGAGCGCGGTGACGTCGAGACGCGCCCGTGCCGCCTGCACCCGGCTCATGTCGACCTCGATCCACGTGGTGCACGTGGCCGCCGTCTCGAGCGAGCGCTTCATGTGGGCGCCGATCTGGCGGCGCATCCGTGACAGCTGACCGCTTCCCGCGGCCGGGACGGGGTCCGGCCGGTACGGGCTCTCGATGTGCATGGGCGGCTCGGGCGCTGCCTCCACGGACGCGAGCACGTCCTGCTTGCGCACCCGGCCGCCGCGACCGGTCCCCGCAACCGCGGTCAGATCGATTCCGTGCTCGGCGGCGATGCGCTGGACGACGGGCGAGTAGCGGTGGAGTCGGCTGGCGGCCGACGTGGAGTCGGCGTCCGTGCCGACTCCATTGGCGGATTTGGCAGAGCCAAATCC
>JALYZL010000298.1 GCA_030948875.1 Actinomycetota bacterium | reverse complement strand
GTCCGGCGTTCGGCCGGAACCGCCTGGCTGGCGACCGTGAGCTCAGCGCTCGGTCGAGCGAGCGTCAGTCGCCTCCGCCGCCGTGCTCGTGGTCCCCGCCTCCGAGTTGCCGGGTGGCGGCGTCGGCTCTTTGGGCGAGCCCGAGCACGGTGTTGAGGAACTGCTGGCTCTGGCCTCCGAACAGGTTGGAGTTGATCCCGGCTTGGATCAGGTGAACGGCACCGCCGTTGGGCACAAGCTCGGGCCGCACGATGCAGCACAAGGGGAACTTGGGATCCATGAACTGGCATGGGTGGGGAATGTGGTGGGCGCCGATGTCGTTCTTCTTGACGTCGGGGTAGGTCACGCCGTTGCCGGAGATCGCGGGTAGCCCTTCGAGGGACTGGTGGAACGAGCAGAAGAAGTACGCCTCTGTCGGTCCGATGCTCGTGAGAATCCGCAGTACGTCGATGTTGGTGACCTTGGGGATCAGGGTTGGGTAGATGCTCGCCCCGCCCTGCTCGGTCGCGGCGAAGTGGAACGCGGCGGCGTTGGCGATCAGCTGGATGTCGTTGGGGCTGTACTTCCGGTTGTCCAGCGGGATCAGGGGCTGGTTGACGATGTTGACGAACTGTGGGTAAACGGCTCCGAGGTCTGGGTTTCCGGTGTCGCGGTAGCGCAGGTACCAGCTCGTGTCGACCGTCACGTTCTTGAGGTTGGTGAGCCGGCCGAACGGCTTCGCCCCGGTCGCGGTGCTGGGCGGTAGGGTGCGGAAGGCGTCGAGGTTGGTCGGCTGCTTGCCGTTGGCGACCAGGAACGCGTTGATGAAATTCGCGTGACTCTGCTCGTCGCCGGCCACGTCGGACGTGTAGATCGTGAGCTCGTTCTCGAGCACGTTCAGGGCATCGCCGTAGGGCTTGTTACCCACCGCCAGCTCGGCGTACTGAACCCAGAGGTCGGTCTCGATCAGCTCGGCCGCGGCGAGGAACTGTAGGATCGCGACGTCCCCGTCGGTCAACCCCGGCTTCTCGTTGGTGGCGGCCATTGCGGGCAGTGTCCCCGCGAACGCGCTCAATCCCGTGAGCGCAACTCCGCCTATCGCTCCGTTCTTGACAAACGAGCGCCGCGATACGCCTCGCCGGGTTGCTTCGGTCGGCGGTTGCATGATGCGTCTCCTTGTTATTGCGCTCCTCGTCTCCTTAGAACCAGACCGAGTCGCGACGGTTGCTGACCAGACGAATCGGCTGATCTACGACATAACTGTAGTAGGTTTGCGCGAGCTGTCAAGTCGACCGTCCGGGGAGCCCTCGTCGACCAGGCTGGCACTTCAGTAAAGGGTTCAAGGCCCAGATGACCCCGAACAGGAGCCGCACCGCGGTGCCGGTCCAGCCGGCCGACGGGGTCGGGAGACGGCGCTCCTCGCCGGAGTCTCGTCTGCGCCACGGTGATCGGCTGCACCTCGACGCTCATGGCCCTACCACCGGCGTTAGGGCGTCAGCGCTCGCCTGCGTCGGCGAGGGAATGCCGCGCCTGGGCCGACCCGCGCGAGATCCCTGGTCACACCGGTAGCAATGGCTGGCTGGTCATGCCGAGCAGAATCCCTTCGCCGTGCTGTCGCTTCTCATCTCGGCGTTCGACAGCGAGTCATGCCGGTGCGCCAGAGCACGTATATCTGGCTACGACATTAGTGTAGTACCATGCCGACGGATGCGCAACCACGCGTACGCACACGACATGACTTCCTAGGTCGTGTCCCGCCAGCATCGGCATTGCCTTCACCGGTCGCGGCAATGACGCATCCAAGCAGCTCCTCTACCACGCGGATCGCGCCAAGTACCGGACAAAACTCTCAGACCACCGAGACTCACCAGCCTCTTGACCTGCGCGAGTCGCACCTCGCCGAGGACCAAGCCAGCCACGAGCCGCGCGCGGCCTGGGGCAGCGGAATCGCGGCGAGCTCTGCGCTTGGCGTCCTCTAGCCCTTCCGGCCCTCATCGCGCTCGCCGCCGGCAAGACGCTCCAAAGCGACGCGGCGCTCTGGATCAAGACCAGCGATCCGCCGCGCGAACTGAGTCAACGCCACCTCGCCGTAGTCGCGAACGATCGCGTCAATCTCACTCTCGGCACGAAGCTCCCGATACTCCTCGCGAGAGAACACCGGCGAATAGCAATCCGTCTTGCCCTGACGGCGGCGGCGCGCAACTCCTTTGGCCTCGAGGCGGACCATGATCGTCATGAAGGTCGTGTACGCCCGAGGACTGGGCGCACCATCGTTCATGGCCTCCATGACGCTACGAACAGACGCATCACCCAACGTCCAGACAACCTCCATCACCTCGGCCTCGAGCTTGCTCAACGACAACGGAACGTCCCGTTTGCCCCGTCCTTCGCGTTTGCGCCTGCTCGAAGAATCCGGACCCATGTACGACAACACCGTAGCAGGACCGATGGCTGATCGGGACACCTGACCCGTGCCGCACCGAGCTGCCCGACCCGCCGCCTACGACCTCCACGACCGCGTGCCCGGCGTCGCGCAGATGAGCTGCCCACTGCAAGACAAGGCCAAAAGGTCTAACAGAACCGCCGCGAGCTCCAATTGTCGACGAGGAGCTCCCAAGCTGTATCACGAGCACGCGAAACGCAGGCACAGACGAGCACCTCGCCCGGCTCTCCCCGCTCCACCACGAGCTGGGGCCGATCAGAAGCGAGTTGGCCGTCTTGGGGAGAACGACGCTGTGAACTGGCCCCACCGGGACAGTCTCAATCCCCCCTCATCCGACCAGAGGCGAAATCGGGCGCGAGGCGTGACGACGCATCAAGCGCTCAAGCACGAGGCGGCTCACTGGAGCCGGGGTTAGACGCGTCATCACGTCACGCGCGCCCGAGGGAGTTGAGAGCACCAGGCGAGCCACACGCGAGGACTCCCGTTGAAACATCCGCGCCCGCCGACGTCGAGCCCGGGCATAGTCGGCCAGCGCGCCGGGCAGCTGGCCACCCGAGCGCAACGCGGCGAGCAGCGCCTCAGCGTCCTCGATGGTCTGAGCCGCGCCCTGACCCAAATTCGGTTCCATCCCGTGCGCGGCGTCGCCAAGCAGCGCCACCGGCCCGCGTGTCCACGTCGGCAGCACGCTCAAGCGCAAGATACGATTGACAAGGACACCTTCCGGCGCAGTGGCCGCGACCTGCGCGGGCAGCGGGGCCGGCCACCGCTCCGCGCCAACAGCGCGGAGTGCGTCCTGCCCGTCGATGAGCGCGCTCGGCGCCTCGAAAAACCAGTACGAGCGTCCCGCCGGCAGCGCCGCGCCGCCGACGATCTGCCCGCGCCCCCACGCCTCGAACGCCTCGCCAGGACCGATGTCGTGTACGGCGATTCCGCGGACCACCGTATAACCGGTGTCACGTGGACGAACACCGGGACAGGCGTACTCCCGCACGACCGAACCGATGCCGTCTGCGCCGATCACCGCGTCGCCGTCGATCCGCCCGCCATCAGCGAGCGTCACACCCCCGGCGTCCACCGCACGCACCTCAACGCCGTGACGCACCTGCACGCCCTCCTCGAGCACCTGGTGCAGCGCGGGCCGTTCGACGACCAGCATCGGCGCCCCCGCGCGCCGCCCCAGCGCGTCAACATCAAGCTCCGACAGCTGGCGCCCGGCCGCATCCCGCAACACCGTGCGCCGGGCCGGCGAGGCGACAGCCCGCACGCCAGTGCCATATCCGAGCGCATCCAGCGCGAGCACCGCGTTGGGCCACAACAGCAGGCCCGCGCCAACCACCGCCGCGATCGGCGAGCGCTCGAGCACGACCGGCTCATGACCAGCCATCGCCACCGCCCGCGCGGCGCACAAGCCACCGACCCCACCGCCGACGATCACGACTCGCTGCATACCCGCAGCCTAATCGGCAGGGCCCGCGCCAAAGCTTCGCCCGAACGGCGAGCGAGACCTTAGGTCCGCTTGAAGCCCACCCGGACGCTCGGGGATGTCGCTCTCAGGGCGATGTTCGCGGACCATGCCCGAGACCGGACCGCACGAGGACGTGGGCGTCGACGCCGTGCTCGCCGCCTGCGGGAGGAACTCGCGCAGACGGTGCCGCGGGCGCTGGGCGAGGCCGAGCAGCGCACGTTCCTGCGCTTCGTCGAGGCCGACCCGTCGGCTCGCGACCGCGCGATCGCGACGGTCTTCGTCTACTCCGGGCTGCGCCTCTCCGAGCTCGGCGCCCTCGACATGAGCGACATCGCAATATCAGCCCGCGGGTGCGGCGGCGTTGTCAACCTGGGTTGGTGCTTTTCACACCAAGGGTGGTTATGGCGCAGAACGGTGTAACGGATGCTGCGGCGATGTCGGAATTCCTCGTTACACCGGAGGACGTGATCTCCGCCTCGGTACGGCTGAGCGGGATCAGTGCTGGGGTCGCAGAGCTGTGCGTCCAGGCGAGCCCGCCCCGTCGCATGGGCGATTGCCGGTGCGCGGGCCCAGTCCTGGCGCGCGCGTCCAGGGAGCGTCGCACCACCGGGGGTTCTGGGGCTTGGTGCCGCCCGCGCTGCCGCTGGTGTTCAAGTTCAGCCAAGAACCGAAGGGGACCAAGGTGGCGCCGCCCGCACAGCCGCCTTGGTTGGTCGGTGCCGGGAGCGACAGGCGTCGTCCGCGCCATCGGGTCGGGCCCACCCATCGCGGCCGCCGCACCCTGGGACAGGCAGCGGAGCGACAACCATCGGCCCTTAGCGCGGGTTGCGCTCAGTCCCGCCGCCACAGCCCCGAGCGACCCCCCGACTTCTCGAGCAGGGCGACCTCGATGATCTCGGCGGTGCGGTCGATGCCCTTGATCATGTCGTAGACGGTGAGAGCAGCGACGGCGGCGGCGGTCATCGCCTCCATCTCGACCCCGGTGGGCCCGATGGTGTGCGCTTCGGCGGTGAGGGTTACCTCGCCTGCGGCCGCGTCGATCTCGCCCTCGACGCCGACGAAGGACAGCGCCAGCGGGTGACATAGGGGGATCAGCTCGGCAGTGCGCTTGGCGGCCTGGATGCCGGCGATGCGCGCGACGCCGATCACGTCCCCCTTGGGGGCGTCCCCGGCGAGTACGGCCTCGGCTGTGTCGGCAGTGATGCGCAGCCGCGCGCGGGCGATGGCGCGGCGCTCGGTTGGCGGCTTCTCGCCGACGTCGACCATGCGGGCGCGCCCGCCGCGGTCGAGGTGCGTCAGCTGTGCCGGCTCGTCGCTCACGCGGAGGCGTAGATGCGCTGGGCGTCGAGGATCAGGTCGACCACCGCCCGGGGCTCGCCGGCGCGCAGGAGTTCGATCGGATCGGGCTCTCCGTTGACGATCGACTCGAAGAACTCCTTGCGATCCTGGTAGGTCGGAAGCGTGGCCTTGGCCCAGCCGCGAGCGTCGTTGAGCAAGACGGCGAGCTGGGCGTAGGGCTCGCCGAAGGCGTCGGCGATCTCTCGCTTCATCCGCTTGGCGAGCGCGGGTGAAGCGCCCGCGGTCGAGATCGCGATGGCGAGCGGGCCGTTGCGCACGATCGCGGGCAGGATGAAGTTGCACAGCGGGGGGACGTCGACGACGTTGACGAGCATCGCGCGTTTCTCGGCGTCCTCGAAGACGCGAATGTTGATCTCCGAGATGTTGGTGGCGGCGATGGCGATCAGGCAGCCTTCGAGGTCCGAAGCCTCATAGGCGCGCCGCTCCCAGTGGATCGAGCCCTCGAGCGCGAGCTGGACGAGTTCGGGATGGGCGTCGGGCGCCACCAGGGTTACCGCGGCGTCGCAGGCCAGCAGTCCTTCGACCTTCTCGAGCCCGACGTTGCCCCCGCCCACCACCAGGCAGCGCCGCCCCGTAAGCCGCAGGCAGGCGATGTAGAAAGGGGTGTCGAGCATGCCCTGCACGCAGGACTGATCGCAGATCCCCTTGCGGAGCTGGCAGACGCACTCCTTGCCTCTGTAGGCCTGAGCCGGCATCTACGCTAAGGGTAGTCCAGGCAAGGTGTGGGGAGATTCACACCGCGGAGGCTAGGCCTGGACCACGCGACGGTGTTTGCTGGTGTCGTGTTGATCTTCTCCTCTCGCACCGGATGTCTGAGTTCTCCGTCGCTCCCGAGCACCTGATCGCGGCCGCCGGTCGGCTGCGCGCAATCTCTGGTCACGTCGCGGACTCGTGCAGTGGTCTACGTGGATGCTCCGGAGCGGCGGCGGGAACGCCGGCCGAGGGCGCTTTCGAGGGCCTGCTCGGGCACTTCTCGGCGGTGCTGCCTCATTTCGGTCTCGCGGGCGAGCGACTGGGCGCGGCGGTCACGGGCGCGGGATCGGGCTACGCCCGCAGCGATGCCGAGGTTGCGGGTGCGTGCCAGGGCGGGGGTCAGCGGCGGTGAGCTCGGCGCCAGGTCCGGTTCTCGCGCCGGCGGCCGGCGGCCTTGGGGTGTCCACGGGCAGCATCGACGTCTCCCCGGGAGCGACGGGCATCCAAGTGGCGACGGGCGATTCGCGGACTCTCCTCTCGAGTGGGATTCAGCTCTCGCACCTCGGTCAGATGCTCGAGGACCACTCGTCCGTCGTGCGGGAGACGGCCGGTTTGCTTGCGCCCCTGTGGTCCGGGCAGGCAGCGGGCGGCTATCAGGAGCTTTCGAGCATCGTCCATGCCCACTTCCGCGCGGCGGCGGCCACGTCGAGGGCGGCGGCTGCGGCGCTCCGCCGCTACAGCGCCGAGCTCGATCGCTGCCAGCACGAAGGAACGCTGGCGGTCAGGCAAGCCGAGGCGTGCCTGAGGGAGATCCACGACCAGACCGCCCTCCTGCGTGCCGCGCAGATCACCGAGGGAGTGGCGCAGGGGGCGCTGAGCGCCGCGCAGGCACAGGCGACTGCCGCACGGGCGGCCGGTCCGATCGGCGCGCCGGTCGCGTCGGCCGCCAACGCGCAGGCGACGGTCGAACAAGGGCGGCTCAGGACCGCGCAGGCGGACATCCAGAAGGCGACGCGGGCGCTGACTCATGCACACGAGGAGCTGGCCATGTGGCAGGGCCGCGGCCGGCGCGCGTGGGAGGAGGCGCAAAATGCCGCCGACCAGGCGACCGGAAGCCTGCAGGCGCTGAGCATCGCTCCACCGCCCCTCGCCGGGGTGGCGGCGATCCCCCTCCTGTCGCCGGCTCCGCCGTACCCGCTGCCACCAGGGGTGGCACCGGTCAATCCCAGCGGAGCGAGCTCCGTTGCCGTCCCCCTCGTGGGTTCGTTGATACTTCCCAAGAAGAAGGGTCGTGGCGGACCGGGCAAAGTGCCCACAGGTCCCAAGCGACCCCCCAAGGATCGGCGGCCCGAGGGCGACGCGCCTCCCGGCCCCAACAAGTCGCCCTACCGTAAGCGGCCGCCCGGCCACAAGGGACCATGGCCACGAAAGTCAAACCCGTAGAGAGCTCGGTGATCGAATTGGCGAAAGTGACCGACAGGCCTCCCGAGGATTCCTCTCCCGGCGCCGAGGGCGCCCTGCGGCGGGCCGTCGCGGCCCACGAGGCGGGCGACATGGCGGCGGCCGAGGCGGCCTACCGCGAGGCCGCGGACGCCGGGAGCCTGGATGCGGGCTTCCAACTGGGTGTCATCCTCCAGGACCGCGGCGACTACGAGCTCGCAGCGAACGCCTACGAGCCCGTGGCCGCGGCCGGGGATAACGAGGCGACCCTCAACCTGGCGATGGTGCTGGCGTACGAGCTCGGCCGGCCCGACGACGCGATCGCCTTACTCGGCGAAGTCACCGGGCGGGGGGACGCCCGCGGCTGGGTCGAGCTGGGCATGCTTTACGCCCACCAGGGTCGCCTGGCCGAGGCGGAGCCAGCCTTGAGGGAGGCGCTCGACCATGAGTCCCGTGCCTACCTTGGGCTCGGCCGGGTTCTCTCGGTGCTGAACCGGCACGAGGAAGCGCTCGCCGCCTACCGAGGGGCATTGGCCCGCGGCCACGACGAAGCTTGGTCGCCCGTGGCCTGGGAGTTGATGCGCCTCGATCGCCTGACCGATGCAGAGGAAGCGGCGAGGCGCGCGGTCACCGCCGGAGCACCGGGATCACGCGGAATTCTCGGGGTGATGCTCCACCAGCTCGAGCAGTTCGACGAGGCCGAGCGCACCTTCGAAGAGGCAATCGAGGAGGGCGAGCCGGCGTGGCTTTCCTACGGCGACCTCCTCGCGGACTGGGAGGGTCGCGAGGATGAGGCGGAGACGGTCTATCGGCGAGCGATCGAACAGCGCGAAGAGGGCGCGACCGCCGCGCTGGCAGAGTTCCTGCGTGAGCAGGGACGGGAGAACGATTAAAGGCAAGTCGAGGCGGATGCGCGGGTTCGTTGATACTTGCGGCTGTGAACGCTACCGAGGAGACCTTCCGCCGCACTGTAGCCGCCCAGGAGTCAGGGGACATGGATGCGGCCGAGGCGGGTTACCGCGAAGCCGCCGGGGCGGGGAACGTCGCGGCGTCCTTCCAGCTCGCGGAGTCGGTGCTCAGGCAGGCGCTCGACGACGAGCCCCGTGCCCATATGGCCCCTGGGCTCGGTTCTCTCTGCCGTGGACCGGCACGAGGACTCGCTCGCGTCCTATCGCGCCGCCCTTGCCCAAGAAATCGAGGGAGCGTGGTCGGGGGTGGCTTGGGAGCTGATGCGCCTGGATCGATTGGAGTCCGCCGAGGATGCCGCGATGCGCGGCGCCCAGGCGCGCGATCCCGGTGCCGGTGGCGTCCTGGGAGTCGTGCTCCGCAAACAGGGGCGTTTCGAGGACGCGGAGGCCGCGTTCGAGGCGGCGGTCGAGCGCGTCGACCCCGCCTGGCTTCCGTATGGTGACCCGCTCGCGGACTGGGAGGGACGTGAGGACGAAGCGGAGGCCGCCTACGCGCAGGCCATCCAAGACGGCGAGGCAGACGCAGGCACGGCCCTGGCAAAGTTCCTGGTGGACCGGGGGCGCGAAGATGACGTGCGGAAGCTGATCACCGATCAACTCGCGCTTCGGCCGGACGACGAGAACCTCCGTCGGCTCGTCGACTCGCTGCCTCCCGAGGCGTAGACCCAACTACCTACCGCGGTAGGGCGTCGCGGGCCAGCCGCGCGCCGAGCTTGAGCAGCGGCGCGGCCCCGTCGCGCAGCGCTCGGGCGCGGATCGAGGGGCGGCCGTAGAGGACGATGGCGGCCTGGCGCAGGGCCCGGCCGAGCGTCTCGTCGTACGGGTGCCACCACGGATTGCGCACCTTCGACGCCTCCCATACGCGGAGCTTGATGTTGACGCACTCGTAGAGGCCGAACTTGGAGTGCGTGCGCCCCACGCCCGAGTCCTTGACCCCGCCCCACGAGCACTGGCAGGCGCCGTGGCTGAACATGTGGTCGTTGATCCACACCATCCCGGCCTCGAGCTCGCGGGCGATCCGCTCGCCCTTGGGCCGGTTCGAGGTCCACACCGAGGCGCCGAGGCCGAAGCTCGAGTCGTTGGCCAGGGCCAGCGCCTCGTCCTCGGAGTCGACGACGACGATCGGGAGCACGGGCCCGAAGATCTCCTCGCGCATGATCCGCATCTCGTGGGTGACGCCGGTGAGCACCGTCGGCGCGTAGAAGGCCCCGCGCTCGAGCTCGGGGACCTCGGCCGGTCCCCCGCAGCGCATGGTGGCGCCGGCAGCAAGCGCGTCGTCGACGAGCTCTGAGACGAGGTCGAACTGCTCGCGGGTGACCATTGGCCCGATCTCCGTGTCCCACCGCATCGGATCGCCGACGCGCAGGCCACGGGCCCCCGCGACGACGCCGGCGATGAAGCGCTCGGAGACCTCGCGCAGCACGTACACGCGCTCGATGCCCGAGCACGTCTGACCGGCGTTGGCGAATCCGCCCCACAGGGCTCCGGCGATCGCGTGGTCGATGTTGGCGTCGGGGAGGACGATCATCGGATCCTTGCCTCCAAGCTCGAGCACCGAGCCCTTGAGCTGGCGAGCGCACGCCTCGCCGACGCCGCGGCCGACCTCGACCGAGCCGGTGAAGAACACCTTGCTCACGCTCGACTCGACGAGGGCCGCGCCGGTGCCCGGGCCATGGACGACGCGTACGAGACCCTCGGGCAGCCCGGCGCGCTCGAACGCGCGCACGATCCGCTCGCCGATGAGGGGCGTGAGCGAGGCGGGCTTGAGGACGACGCCGTTGCCCGCCATGAGCGCCAGCGCCATCTCGCCAAAGGGGATGCTCCATGGGTAGTTCCAGGGCGAGATGACCCCGATCACGCCGAGGGCCTCGTAGGTGAAGGCCGAGCTCTTGGTCTTCAGGAACCACTGCGGCATCGGGATCTTCTCGTCCTCGAGGATCTCCCGGCCCGCGTGCGCGATCCAGGTCAGCGCGTCGATGGTGGGCATGATCTCCATCGAGAAGGCCTCGTTGCGGGGCTTGCCCTGCTCGCGCGAGATCAGGTCGCGGATGTCGTCGGACTCGTCGATGAGCACCTGAGCCGTGCGCTCCAAGTAGCGGCCGCGTGCGGCGAGGGTGAGCTGGGCCCAGAAGGGCTGGACCTTGGCGACGGCGTCGACGACCGCCTGGAGCTCGTCGGGCGGCGTGACGGGGACGGAGCCGAGGAGCTGATCCGTGGTGGGGTTGAACGAATCGAGCTGAGCCGTGGTCGTGGACGCCTCCATCGCGTCCCCAAGTCTAGGCAGCTTCAGCTGCCCGGCGGCCTCGGAAGCGTGTGAGCGCACCGGCCCGGCCCGAGAGGGCGGCGGCGAGCAGTTCGCCGAGGCCGTCGGTGAGCTCCTCGTCCACGAGCACGAGTCCAGGCTCCGCCCCCGGCTCGAGGTCAATCGCGCCAAAGCCCGCGAACCCCTCTTGGGCGCCGATCAGCGCGGTTGCGCAGATGACCAGGCGACGGCGGTCGAAGCGGAGCAGGCGCTCCACCTGCAATGCATCCACTTCGAGCCCATGCTCGGCCCCCAGCGCGCTGATCGCCGGCCCATCGCCGGGCCGGGCCAGGCGCAGGCGCACCCGCGGCCCGCGGGGCAGCACGTAGGTGCGGGACAGGAGCGCCCCTGGATCGAACGCGAGCATCATTACTACACAGTAGTAGTTTGAGTGCGCGGGCTTCAAGCGGCGTGTCCGCGGGGCTCACCGGCCGCGGGCGCGGCGGATCTCCTCGAGGCGCCGGGCGAGCTCCGCCTCGGCGTCGTCGGGCTCGTAGAGGCGGGCTCCGACGGCGGCGTCGGGCAGGAGCTCCTGGGGCGAGATGTGGCCGGGGCGCGCGTGGGGGTTGTCGTACCCGCCGTCGCTGCGCGTGCTCGAGCGTAGGTGGTCCGGCGGGAGCGCGGCGCCGTGCTCGCGGATGTACCCGCGGGCGGCCGAGATCGAGCGCTTAGCGGCATCGGACTTGGGCGCCAGGGACAGATAAATGGCCGCCTGCGCGAGCGCGAACTGGCACTCGGGCAGGCCGACGTGCTCGACCGCCTGGGCCGCCGCGGTGACCACCGTGAGCGCGTTCGGGTCGGCGTTGCCGACGTCCTCGGAGGCGAGTACGATCATCCGCCGGGCGATGAAGCGTGGATCCTCCCCGCCCTCGAGCATCACCGCTAGGTAGTAGAGCGAGGCGTCGGGGTCGGACCCCCGTGTGGCCTTGATCCAGGCCGAGATGGTGTCGTAATGCTGGTCGGCCTGCCGGTCGTAGAGCAGGGCGCGACGCTGCAAGGCATCCTCGGCCAGGGCGATGGTCACCGCCTCGCCGCCTGCGGTCCGGCACGCAAGCTCGAGCGCGTTCAGAGCCGTGCGCGCGTCGCCGCCCGAGCGCGAGGCGAGGAACTCGAGCGCCTCTTCGGACACCTCGGAGCCGCATTCTCCGAGGGCGACGGCGCGGTCGAGGAGGACGCGGACGTCGGCGGCAGTGAGCGCCTCGAGCTCGTACACCTGGACGCGGGAGATCAGGGCCGAATTGACTTCGAAGTAGGGGTTCTCCGTGGTGGCCCCGATCAGGGTCAGCAGCCCGTCCTCGACGGCGGGGAGGAGCGCGTCCTGCTGCGCCTTGTTGAAGCGGTGGATCTCGTCGAGGAAGAACACCGTGGCGGTGGCGGAGGTGGAGCGCCGGTGGCGCGCGCGCTCGATCACCGCTCGCACCTCGGCCCGTCCGGCGGCCACCGCGCTCTCCTGCTCGAACACCGCTTTCGCGTGCTCGGCGACGATCCGCGCCAGCGTCGTCTTGCCGCTCCCCGGGGGGCCGTGGAGGACCATCGAGTGCGGTCGTCCGGCCTCGATCGCCGTGCGCAGTGCCGATCCCGCGTGGAGCAGGTGATCCTGGCCCACGATGTCCTCGAGCGTCCGTGGGCGAAGGCGCGTGGCCAGCGGCGCGTAGTCCGGCTCGGGCGCCCGCTCGCCGGGATCGGGCGGAGGGTCCTCGCCGAACAGTTGCTCCATGGTGCTAGCGAACCCTGCGCCCGACGATCTCGAGCGCGGCGTTGTGCACGAGCCCGTTGGTGGCGACGGCGTCGCCGCCGTCGGCGCGCGGCGTGCCGCCGAGATCGGTGAACCTGCCCCCGGCTTCCTCGACGATGACCAGCGGAGCGGCGAGGTCCCACAGCTTGGCCTCGGGGTCGAGGCCGATCTCGACAGCACCCTCGGCGACGAGCATGTAGTTGAGGATGTCCCCGAAGCCGCGCGTGCGCCAGCAGCCGCGGCCGAGCTCGAGCAGGTCGTCGAGGCGGCCGATCTTCGCCCAGTCCTCGAGCCCGCCGAAGCACAGCTGCGCGTCGGCGAGCCTGGCGACCCTGGAGGCGTGCAGGCGCCGGGTCATGCGCCCGTCATAGGTGAACGCCCCCTCGCCGCGACTCGCCCACCAGCGCCGGTACAGCGCGGGGGCCGAGACCACGCCCACCTCGATTCGTCCCGCAACCTCGAGCGCGAGCAGCGTCGCCCACACCGGAATTCCCCGCACGTAGTTCTTGGTGCCGTCGATCGGGTCGACGATCCAGCGGCGCGAGCCCTCGCCGGAGTCCGGGAGCTCCTCGCCGACGATCGCGTCATCGGGCCGAAGCTCGGCCAGTCGACCGCGCACAAGCTGCTCGACGTTGCGGTCCGCCTCGGTCACCGGGGTGAGGTCGGGCTTGGTCTCGACCACCAGATCCTCGGCGCGGAAGCGGGCGAGGGTGATCTCGTCGGCGAGGCCGGCCAGCTCCAGGGCGAGGTCGAGGTCGGCCGATGCGGCCATGGCGTGGAGGATGCTACGCAGTTGCGGATCTGCCGCTACATTGACCCGCCATGTCCACTGCGACGCTGCAGAGTGAAACGACCGACGTCCTCCAGCGCCTCATTCGCTTCAACACTGTCAATCCGCCCGGCAGCGAGCGCGAAGCGATCGAGTACCTGGCCGACTACCTGGGCAAGGCAGGGCTCGAGACCGAGGTGCTCGGCGCGACGCCCGAGCGTCCGAACCTGGTCGCCCGGCTCGACGGGGCGGCGGAGGGCCCGACGCTGTGCTACCTCGGTCATGTCGACACCGTGCTCGCCACGTCCTCGGAGTGGGAGCACGATCCGTGGTCGGGCGACATCGCCGACGGCTACCTGTGGGGACGGGGAGCGATCGACATGAAGTCGCAGGTCGCGGCCGAGGCAGCGGCCGGTGCGGCTCTCGCGGGCAGTGGTTGGCGTCCTGCCCGAGGATCGCTGCTCCTCGTTTTCGTGGCCGACGAGGAGACGGGCGGGGAGCTTGGTGCGCACTGGCTGACCACCAACCACCCGGACAAGGTCCGCTGCGACATGCTCCTCAACGAGGGCGGGGGCGAGGTGTTCGAGTACGACGGGCGCCGGCACTACGGCGTGTGCTGCTCGGAGAAGGGGATCTTCCGTTTCACTATCACCACCGCCGGCATCGCCGGGCACGCCTCGATCCCCGGCATGGGCGAGAACGCCCTGCTCAAGCTCGGGCCGATCATCGAAGCGCTGGCCAAGCGCCAGCCGCGCTTCGAGCTCACCGAGGAGCCGCTCGCGCTCCTGCGCGGACTTGGCGAGGATCCGGCCGACCCCGCCGGCGCGCTCGCGCGGATCAGGGCTCAGGAGCCCGGACTGGCGACGGTGATAGAGCCGATGCTCGGGGTCACGATGGCGCCGACCATGGTCCGCGCGTCGGAGAAGATCAACGTCATCCCCTCGCGGGCCCAGATCAAGGTCGACTGCCGGGTCCCCGCGGGATTCGGTGCCGACGCGGCACGCGCGGGGATCGACGAGGTTCTCGGCTCGAACGGGTTCGAGATCGAGTTCACCGAGCAGGTGGAAGGCAATCGCTCGCCCGTGACCTCACCGCTGATGGACGCGATCGGAAGCTGGGTGGAGGCCCACGACCCCGGCGCCGACGTGGTGCCGGTGATCCTCCCGGGCTTCTCCGACTCGCGCTGGTTCCGTGACGCCTTTCCCGATTGCGTGGCCTACGGCTTCTTCCCCCAGAGGTACCAGTCGCTGCTCGAGTGCATGCCGCTCGTGCACTCGGCCAACGAGCGCATCGACGTGCGGGATCTCGGCTTCGCCGCGAGCTGCTACGCCGACCTGGCGCGCGAGCTCCTGGGCTGACGGCGCGCGAAACGGCCGTGTTGCCGCCTACGACGTCCTTGGGTCGAGCGTGAGCAGGTCGCTGTTGTGCTTGGCGTCGATGGCGTCGACGATCACCGCGATGGTCGAGGCCACTCCGCCCCCATGAACGACCTCGGCGGCGAGGGCCTTGGTCGCCCACAGCGCCGGGCTCGCCACCATGATGAGGACCGTCCTCGTCGGGGCGGCGAGCGAGATCGTGAGCTTCCCGTCGCTCAACCGCGTCGTTGCTGCGCGCGGCTTGCCGTGCGCGTTCCACCACACCACCACTCCCAGCGCGAGGCTCTTGGCCGGCCCGGAGAAGCTCAGGCCGCGCGGAAGCTGGAGGACGAAGGTCTGAAGCGGGGGCGAATTCGCTCCCGCGGTGAGCACGACCCTGAGCTTGGGAGCTTGCTTGGCCACGCCGGTGAGCGTGTCGCGCGTGACGATGGGCGAGGCGAGGAACGAGGTGAGGCCGGTGTCGGCGACGGTGACGGCGCCAGAGCTGGCGGCCGTCTGGGCGCGCCATCCGGCGCTGAAGCGCCAGTACACGCCCGAGGGCAGGCCCTCGACGATGGTACCGGTGCCGGGGATGGCGGCGAGGTGCGCGGCCGGACTCGTGATATTGAGGATGTCCCAGCGGTCGATGACGACGACCGGCTGGGCGGCCCCGAAGGCCGACCAGTCGGGGACGTAGACGGGGGCGCCTCCGGCGATCCGGTAGATCTTGTTAGTGCCCGTGGCCTGAATGAAGGTCCCGTTCGCCGGTACCGCGCTGAGCGCGTTCCACTGCGCCTGAGTCAGCGTGATCGTCGGCTGGGGACCGCCGAAGGCCGCCCAGCTGTGCACGTAGAGCGGCGCCCCGCCCGCGAGGCGGTAGGTCTTTCCGGCGTAGCTCACGAACGTACCGTCCGTAAGCGCTGCGATGCCGATGGGGCCCGCGCCCGCGCCCGCGGTGGCGGTGGCGCCATCGAGGAAGTCGCTGTCGATGTCGAGCCTGACGCCGCCGTACTGGTCGATGTGGCCGCCCCGGTACTGGTGCAGGCGCTGGTTGTTCGCCCACAGCGCGGCGGGGACGTAGGGGTCGCTCGCGGTCGCCTGGTTGTTCCAGTCGGCGATCCAGACGTCGTCCGGTTCGGCGAACGGCGCCGTGCCCACGCTCTTGCCGTTGGCGTTGACGAGGTCGGTCATCCCGCTCGTCCCGCTCCCGTAGACGCCAGAGACGTATCCGTAGGCGTGGAGATGAGAGGTCCAGGCGGAGAGGAAGGCGAGCACGGCAGCGGTGCTGGTGGCCGTCTGCCCGTACGCCTCCATGTCGAAGTAGATCGGGTTACCGGCGCCGATCCCGAGCGCCTGGGCCTGCGTGACCGCGTCGGTGGCCGCCGCAGCGCCCTCGGTCGACGCTTGAGCGGGAACGATGGTCTGGCACCCGCAGGATGAGGTGGGGGCCTGCAGGCCGACGTAGACGGGGATGAACTGCCAGCCCGCCGCCGACTCAGTGCTCACGTAGGTCGCCGACAGGTTCGGCTGCGAGCACGCGCTGTTGGCGCCACCGATGTACAGCGCGGCCGCGCGGAAGGGAGATGAGGCGAGCCACGCCGACATCGCCGACGGTGACGGCGCCGAGCAGGTATCGAAGCCGAGGCCGCCGACGTTGACGGCGTCGCGTCGGACACGGGGGCTCGCCGTCGGCTTCTGGGCCCGGCGGGCGGCGGGGAGCGCTCCGGCGAGGCCTGGCGTGGGCGCGGCCACGCCCGCGTGCTCGGCCGAGATCGAGGGCATGCCGAGCGCCCGCTCGATCGCCCCCGGATCGCTGGCCCAGGTCGCGGTCACGAGCACACCGTGGCTGGGCACCGCCAGCTCGCCGAGGG
>JALYZL010000257.1 GCA_030948875.1 Actinomycetota bacterium | reverse complement strand
GGCCGGGGCCGCTCGCCGGGCCAGGGCCGGCCGCCGGGCGACCGGTCGCGCACGCGGTCGCTCGCGCCCCGACTCATCGCCGTCGCGGCGCTGGTCCTCGCGCTCGCCGCGATCTGGTTCCTCGTCGAGCTGTTCCAGCCGTTCAACGGGTCGGGACATGGCAGCGTGGCCGTCACCATTCCGGCCGGCGCGAGTACGAGCACGATCGGCGATCAGCTCTCGCGCGACGGCGTGATCTCCTCGAGCTTCTTTTTTGGGCTGCGGGCGACGCTCGATGGCGACCGAGGCAAGCTGCGAGCCGGCACCTATCACCTCAAGCTCGGCATGGGCTACGGCGCCGTGCTGTCGGTCCTGACCACACCCCCGCCCGCGGTCCCGACGACGAGCGTGACGGTGATTCCCGGGCGCACTCGCCGTCAGATCGCGTCGCTCCTGCACCAGCAGGGGGTCCACGGCCGCTACCTGACCGACACTCGCCACACGACGCTGCTAAACCTGGCGGCCTACGGCGCGCCGCGCAACCTCGACAACCTCGAGGGCTTCCTCTTCCCGTCGACGTACCAGCTGCGCACTCCGATCAGCATCCCGGCCCTGGTCAACGATCAGATCACGACGTTCCGCCAGCAGTTCGCGACGTTGAACATGAGTTACGCGCACAGCAAGAAGCTGACCCCGTACGACGTGCTCATCATCGCCTCGATGGTCGAGGCGGAGGCGGGGACGGCGCACGACCGGCCGCTGATCGCTTCGGTCATCTACAACCGGCTCCGGCTGGGGATGACGCTGGGGATCGACGCGACGATCCGCTACGCGGTCAACAATTACACCCAGCCCTTGACCGCCTCGCAGCTGAGCTCGCCCTCGCCCTACAACACGCGCACCAACACGGGGCTCCCGCCGACCCCGATCGACAATCCGGGCCTCGCGTCGATCGAGGCCGCCGCGCATCCTGCGCGCACGAGCTACCTGTACTTCGTGGCCAAGCCGTGCGGAAACGGCGCCAGCGCGTTCGCGTCGACCAACGCCCAGTTCCAGCTCGAGGTGCAGCGCTATGACCAGGCGCGCTCGCAGCGCGGCGGCCGCTCGCCCCTGGTGTGCTGAGCACACGTCTCGGCGTCCTCGGCTGGCCGGTCGGGCATAGCCGCTCGCCGGCGATGCACAACGCGGCGCTCGCAGCCGTGGGCCTGAGCGACTGGCGCTACCAGCTCCTGCCCGTCCCGCCCGAGCTGTTCGCCGAGACCGTGCGGGCGCTCCCGGCGGCGCGCTTCCGCGGCGTCAACGTGACCATCCCCCACAAGCAGGCGGCGCTGGCGCTCGCCGATGAGGCGAGCGAGCGGGCACGCGCGATCGGCGCCGCCAACACCCTCATCTTCGAATCCGGTCGGATCTTCGCCGATAACACCGACGCTCCGGCCCTGATCGCCGGACTGCCGTTCGCTGCTGCGGACGCAAGCGCGCTCGTGCTCGGGGCGGGGGGGAGCGCGCGGGCGGCGGTGTGGGCACTCTGCGACGCGGGAGCCGCCGAGGTGCGGGTGTGGAACCGGACCCCCGAGCGCGCCGAGCGCCTGTGCGCCGAGCTCGGCGGGACGCCGGTGAGGACTGCCGCGCCCGCGGATCTGCTCGTCCACTGCACGTCCAGCGGACTGGACGCTTCCGGGCAGATGTTCAAGTCACTACCAGTGGACGTCGATGACCTCGTCGGGTACCGCTGCGTGGTAGATCTCGTGTACAGCCGGACGGACACGCCGCTCGTGGAGGCGGCGCTGGCTCGATCGATCTCGGTTCTCGACGGGCTCGAGATCCTGGTCGGCCAGGGAGCGCTCAGCTTCGAGCTCTTCACCGCTCGCCCGGCGCCGGTGGAGGTCATGCGCGTGGCCGCCCGCGCGAGATGACCGAATATCCGCCCCATCTACGTGCCGTCGCGCCGGATTTCTCCTCGGCCGAGGGCCGCGACGCCGGAACCGGCATCACCCCTCCGAGCCGGCGCGGCGGCTCCGGTCGCTTCCTCACCGACGTGCTCGTCGAGCGCGACTTCATCGACCGTGAACGCGTCGCCAAGGCGATCGAGGAGGCGCGCCTGGCCGGGCGTCCGCCCGAGCGCGTGCTGCTCGAAGCCCGCGCGATCACGTCGGAGCAGCTCTCGCGGGCGCTTGCCGAGCGCTATGGCTTGGACCACATCGACCTCGGCGTGTTCAACATCGACATGGGCGCCGCGAACCTGCTCAGCGCCGCGTTGGCCAAGCGCTACCAGGCCGTGCCGGTGGCCTACGTCAACCCTGAGACGCTGCTGGTCGCGATGGCCGATCCTGCGAACGTGCTCGCGGTCGACGACATCGCACTGCTGACCCGGCTCGACGTACGACCCGCCGTCGCGTCCGAGGAGGACATCACCACCCTGATCTCTCGCCTGAACCGCTTCGAGGACGCCGTCCAAGAGGCCGTCGAGGAGGGCGAGGAGCAGGCCGGTGTCGCGGAGATCGTCGACCTGCGCGAGTCGGCCGAGGACGCGCCGGTGATCAAGCTCGTGCACTCGATCATCGCCCAGGCCGCCGACCAGGGAGCGTCAGACGTCCACTTCGAGCCCGTGGCCGACGTGTCGGGCCGAGTGGGGCGCGAGCTGCGCGTGCGGATGCGCGTCGACGGCGTCCTCATCGAGTCGATGACCGTCCCTCAGCGCCTGGTCTCGGGGGTCATCTCACGGATCAAGATCATGAGCGACCTCGACATCTCGATCCGGCGGCTGCCCCAGGACGGCCGCATCGGGCTGATGATCGAAGGGCGCCAGGTGGACGTACGCGTGATCACTTTGCCCAGCGTGCATGGGGAGACGGTCGTGCTCCGCATTCTCGACAAGGAGCACACCGCGCTCGACCTCGAGAAGCTCGGCATGCAGGAGCAGGAACTGACCCGCTTTCGAGCCTCATTCACCCATGCTCATGGCGCGGTGCTCTCGACCGGCCCGACGGGGTCGGGCAAGTCGACAACCCTCTACGGCGCGCTGCGTGAGCTTCACTCGCCCGAGAAGAACATCATCACGATCGAAGATCCGGTCGAGTACCAGATCAACGGGATCACGCAGCTCCAGGTCAACCACAAGTCTGGGCTCACCTTTGCCAGCGGCCTGCGGTCGATGATGCGCGCGGACCCGGACATCCTGATGGTCGGCGAGATCCGCGATCACGAGACTGCGCAGGTGGCGATCGAGGGCGCCCTCACCGGTCACATGGTCCTCTCGACTCTCCACACCAACGACGCCCCGACGGCGATCACCCGCCTGATCGAGATGGGCATCGAGCCGTTCCTGGTCGCCTCGGCCCTCGACTGCGTGGTGGCCCAGCGGCTCGCGCGCGTCCTCTGCCCGCACTGCAAGCGACGCACGATCATTTCCGCCCACGTCGTGCGCGAGCACGGTTACCCGGCCCAGTTCGACATCGAGGCGTACGAGCCCGCGGGGTGCGTACGGTGCGGCCAGATGGGCTACCGAGGGCGGATCGGCCTGTTCGAGGTGATGCCGATGTCCGACGCGATCCGCAAGCTCGCGCTCGAGCGCGCCCCGGCGGACCAGATCACCGCCGTCGCGGTGCGCGAAGGGATGCGCCGGCTGCGCGACGACGGGCTCGACAAGGTCAAGGCCGGACTTACGTCCATGGCCGAGATCGCGCGGGTAACGGGATCCACGTGAGCTGCCGATAGTGCTTTCGATGGATCGCGAAAGGTTGGATCCGGTTCGGAGAGGAACGTTGCATGGACGTTGACTTTGCCGAGGTGCTGCTCGAAGTGGTCGACCGCCGCGCCTCCGACCTGCACCTGACCGCGGGTGCCTCGCCCATGGTGCGGGTGCGTGGACGGCTTACCCCGATGGACGGCTATCCGGCGATGACGCCGACCGACACCCGGGAGATCATCTACTCGATCCTCTCGAACTCGCAGCGCCAGAAGCTCGAGAACAACTGGCAGATCGACTTCGCCTACCAGATTCCCGGCAGAGCCCGTTTCCGCGTCAACGCGTACTTTCAGCGCTCGGCGATCGGAGCGGCGTTCCGCTTGATCCCCTTCGAGGTCGCGCCGCTCGAAACGCTCGGGCTTCCGGCGGCGGTGGCCGAGTTCGCCAACAAGCCGCGCGGATTGGTGCTCGTGACCGGCCCGACCGGCTCGGGCAAGTCAACGACGCTCGCCTCGCTCATCGACGTGATCAACCAGGAGCGCGAAGAGCACATCATGACGATCGAGGATCCGATCGAGTTCTTGCACCAGCACAAGAAGTGCATCGTCAACCAGCGTGAGCTGGGATCGGACGCGACCAGCTTCGCCGACGCGCTCAAGGCAGCGCTCCGTCAGGACCCCGACGTGATCCTCGTGGGCGAGATGCGCGACCTCGAGACGGTCGGCACGGCGATCACCGCGGCCGAGACCGGCCACCTCGTCTTTGCCACGCTGCACACCCAGGACACGCCCCAGACGCTCGACCGGATCATCGACGTGTTCCCGCCGGGGCAGCAGGGACAGATTCGAGCCCAGCTCTCCGTCGCGCTCCAGGGAATCATGACTCAGATGCTGCTGCCCACCGCCGACGGCGCCGGACGCTGCGTCGCCGCCGAGGTACTCGTCCCCACTCCTGCGGTCCGCAACCTGATCCGCGAGGCCAAGAGCCACCAGATCTACTCGGTGCTCCAGACCGGTGCGTCGCACGGCATGCAGACGATGGACGCGTCCCTGGCCCAGCTCGTACACGCGGGCAAGATCACCCGTCAGTTAGCCGAATCCCGCGCCCATTCGATCGAGGAGCTCCGGCGTCTGATCGGCACCGGATTCGCTCCCCAGGTGGCCGCATAAGCGATGGCCACCTACGTCTTCAAGGCGACCGACCTGGCGGGTGTCCCCGCCCGCGGCGAAGTCGACGCCAACTCCAAGCAGGACGTCGCCGAGCAGCTCAAGGAGCGCGGCCTCGTCGTCATCGACATCGCGCACAAGTATCGCTCCAAGGAGCTCAACATAGAGCTGTTCTCGCGGGTGAAGGCAAAAGACCTGGCGGTCATGACGCGACAGCTCTCGACTATGGTTTCCTCGGGTATGAGCATTCTCCGGGCCTTGTACGTGCTCGAGGCCCAGACGGAGTCCAAGAAGCTCAAGGAGTCGATAGGCGCGGTACGGCGCGACGTCGAGGCAGGACTGCAGCTTTCCGACTCGCTTGCTCGTCACCCCAAGGTGTTTTCGCCCCTGTACGTCTCGATGGTGAAGGCGGGCGAGACTGGGGGCGTGCTCGACGGGTGCTTGCTCCGGGTCGCCGATCAGCTCGAGAAAGACGCCTCGCTACGGCGCCAGATCCGCGCCGCGACGATCTATCCAGTCATCGTGATCTCGTTCGCGGTGATCGTCCTGCTCGCGCTCGTCGCCTTCCTGATTCCCGTGTTCGAGGGTGTGTTCAAGCAGTTCGGTGGCAAGCTCCCGGCACTCAGCCAGTTCATGGTCGACTTCTCGCACCTCATAAATCGCCAGTGGTACGTGGTAATCGTTGTCCTTGGCGGGTTGGTCACCGGCTTTATCTACCTCAAGCGCTCGAAATGGGGCCGGCCACGGTGGGACGCCTTCAAGCTCCGCATCCCGCTGAAGATCGGTGACGTCGTCCAGAAGGTCTGTATCGCGCGCTGGTCGCGCACGTTTTCCTCGCTCGTCTCGGCTGGTGTACCGATCATGCACTCGATCGAGATCACGGGAAGGACCGCGGGTAACGCGGTGATCGAGGAGTCGATGGCATCGGTGATTGCCAACGTCAAGGCGGGCGGGACGATCTCGGATCCGCTCAAGAGCTCGAAGGTGTTCCCGTCGATGGTCGCCCACATGGTCGGTGTCGGCGAGGAGACCGGCGCGCTCGACTCGATGCTCTCCAAGATCGCTGACTTCTACGAGGACGAGGTGGAGGCGGCCGTCAAGGCGATGACCTCGATCTTGGAGCCCGCCATGATTCTCCTGGTCGGTGGCATCGTCGGCGTGATCGTGATCTCCATGTACCTGCCGCTCTTCTCGGTGTACAACCAGATCCATTAGCGCTAACTGATAGCCGAGTTGTTCGCCGGTTTTCGGTTTCGACAACTGCTGCAAATCGCTACTTTCTGAAAGCCTCCCCAAGTTCGGCCTCGACGTTCCGCGCTGCTTGTCGTATCCGGCGGCGGGCACCCGCCGCTGCGGACCGGTTCCGCCGCGACGGAACGCCCGGTCGGTCTGCCGGGGTTCGATGCGCTGTTCACGCCTAAGCGTCGCCTACGCGACGCCTAGCGCGGGCTGCCGCCTGACCCCGCTCGCGAGTTGCAGAAGCTGGTGCCGTGGCTGGCCCCCCTCGACGCGAGCGCGATGGCCGGCTTGCCCGCCGTTCCCGGGTGCGAGGACCAGGGGTTCAACATCCGGGCCGTCAATCTCCCGCCGGCTGGTCTCGCTGAGGGGATAGACCTCGTAGCCGAACCACTCGTCCCGCCAACGAGGTCTCGCCATCATCGGCCTGATAGAGCTTTCACCGACGGTCGTGTGCCGTAGCGCCAGTCGCCTCCGGTCGCCGTCCTCCGCCTCTCGCATACTGCTTGACAGCCATGGGCGACCTCTATCTCAACGCGCTTCCGCTCTCACTGAGCGCTGAGGCCGCACCGTCATCGGTCGGGTCTGGGATCGCGACGACGAGTTCGACGCCGAGTTGAAGGAGGACCTCGGTCGCGGTCACGACTACCACCATTACTCCTTCGACAAGCAGAGCGACGCATGGCCCGCTCCCGGGTACGCGGTGCCGGCAGACTGTGAAGTCCGCGGCGAGGACGTGGCCATCGGGGAACTGCCAGCGGCCGTGCTCGCGTTCGCCGCGCGCGAAGCCGCGGTACGCCGGCTGCTCGCGGAGGGTTTTGAGCTGCGCGGGGGTGTGGACGGGCTGGTGCGGCTGAGCCGGCGTAAGTTCAACCTCGCGACTGCAGTCCTCGGGAAACTCCCGGAAGGCGTGGGCGCGTTCGCGGCTCTCGCGGAACGGGCTGTCGCTCGGCAATCACATGGAGCCCGACGATGTCGCGCTCGTGGTCGAGCACCTCGTCGGCATCTTGCTCGCGGGCATCATCGCCGCGGTCATCACCTAGGGTCGCGAGACAATGCCCACCCGCGCGGCATGGTTCGGAGCCGCGGCAGCCGCATGGCCAGTCGAAAATAAATCTTGCTAACACCGTGCGTGCCGACGGATGATGCAGGTCGCGGTCGAAGCCGACCGTCGTCGCATCCTGGTGGTCAACTTCTTTCACACTTACCGGCTCAGTGTTGAGGAGGTACAGCGTGTTGAGTGCAGGAAGGACTTTTGTGGTCGGCTGTACCCAGCGCTAGGTAATAGGCTAGGACGCGTGGGGTCATTCGGTTACGGCTCTCCAGAGTGGTAGGTACAGCCAGAGTTATGCAGGAACGACCGACATGGCTGCGAAGCTCAGTGAGGCGATTGAGGCGGCGCGGGACAGCCGGTCTCTCGTGACGGTCGTGGTCCTCGTCGGCTTCTCCATCCCCGCTCGACGGTAAGTTCACCCGCAGACGAGAACCCGCGGAGTCCAGCGTCCGACGTGCTACGCGTTGTCGAGCACCCTATGGTCGCCGACGCGCCGCCAGCGAATTGCTGGCTCGCCATCAATCTCTATCCACTCCCAAGTCGCACGACCATCGGGGTTGTCCTTGCTCCAAGTGCACTCCCAGACGCCCTCGGCGCTCTGGACGGGCTTCACCCTGAGGCCTTTCGGCCACGGCTTGTCTTCGCCGGCTGCTGCCCGCTCAGCTGCAGCATGAAATCCCGGAACGTGGTCTCGGAACTTCTTCTGATGCTCCTTCGGAAGGCGCTTGAAGTCTCGGTCGAACGCAGGCGTTGTCTCGAACTTCACTCGGACATAAGCCCATCAAGGTGGGCAACGAAATCCTCCGGAGAGTCATGAACCTGGACTTCGCCCGCCTCGACGTGAGCATCCACCTCACGCTCACGCTCCTGCCACCGTTCGGTCCAAAACCATTTCTGGTCGACTGGGACGGGGACGTGGGGATGCAGCTCGATGACGCCGTCATCGCGCTCGACAACTTCGACTTGCGCACCGGGCTCGTCGAGGTGGTGACGACGACGAAGCTCTGCCGGAAGCGCGAGCGTTCCCCGCGTTTGGACGCTGAGGTAAATAGATGCCATGGCTTGAAGCGTATCACAGCGCTGCGGTATTGCAGCAAAGCTGCTCTGCGCCTACAGCGGCACCCGGGCTTCTTCAGGTACCGGGGTCGTGATTTCCAAGCCTCGCAGTCCCAGTCGGTTGTTGGCGCGCAGCACTGACCCGAGTCCGGCGAATGCCACGTCCACCCACCAGGGGCTGCCAAGAGCTCGCCGTGGGTGCGACGGGAGCCGGGTGAGCGCAGCGCCTCGCGCACCGGGTCTTCGGCGAGCTGAAAGCCGCGCGTGAGATGCCCCGGCGCAGACTGGGCGTGTTGGCGGCTGAAGGGGCGTTCGCCAGCTCGCTCATGCCGCGCGCGCAGCGCGGTGGTGATGAGCCCGAGCGGCGCCGGCGAACGACGCGAACCTCCCCGTAAACAAGTTGTTCGCCGGTTTTCGGTTTCGCGAGTACCTGCAAACGAGCGGCGCCGATTTCTCGTCCGGGAACTCAACAAGCGCGGAGCCGGCGTAGTGTACCCCAACGACGTCTGGGCGCGTGCCTTGCGTTGGAGGCGTCACGGCGATGTGCTACGCTGTGGCACATGGATGTGTCGGTGCGGGATTTGCGTAATGCCACGGCGAAGGTCATCGCGGCGGTCGAGGCTGGTACGCCAGTCACGCTGACGGTCCATGGGCGCCCAGTAGCCGACATCATTGCGCGTCGGGAACGTCAGGAACGCAGGCCATCGTCCGTCGTCTACGACGAACTTGACCGTCTCAGCGAGCTCGCGCACGAACTCGGGGTTCAGGGGCAGACGGATATGTCTCACTACGAGGCTGGTCTGACGAGTGACGACTTCTGATGGCCGACGGTCTGCTGTTCGCCGCAAGCGTGTTCATCGCCGCGGAGGCCGGACGACCGCTGAAGAGGCGGCCCGACGGTGAGGTTCGCGTATCCGTCGTGACGCTGGCGGAGTTGTGGCTTGGAGTGCTGCGCTCGGACGGCGCGGTCCGTGAGTTGCGGGAGGCCACACTTGCCCAGGCGCGGCGGTTCGTACCGATGCCGGTCGACGAGAACGTCGCGGACGAACTGGCCGCGCTGTTGGCGAAGCTGCGAGCTTCGCAGCGGCGTGCCAGGGCGTTCGACTGTTTCGTAGCCGCAACAGCGCTCGCCCACGACCTCACCGTGGTCGCTCAGGACGCAGACTTTGAGGAGTTGCATCTGGCGGAGCCGCGACTTGCGGTCGCGCTGGTCTGACGGGTCGGCTCCGACCGAGATCATGAGTGTCGGTCCGGTCGTGGCCGGCTCCGTACCTCTCGCGGCGCTGATTCGAGCTGCCGCGCGCAGGCCGGTGATGAGTCCGTCCTGGCCGTTCAGACTCGAATGAATACTGGTCGGCACTCGCCGCTGACCCCGCCCAACCGCAAGCGGAACTCGCGCGGGCATGCGTGAAGGTCAAGGCAGCCAGCGCACCTCGTTCGCGAGCGCTGTGGGGCCGGGGTTCGCGTCCATCAGAGCTTGAAGCGACCTCACATAGAGGCCGATGGTGCTCTTGCCACGAGGCATGGTGGCGTCCGACGAGAGCAGTAATCCGCAATGGTCCCTCCCTGACGTCGCCCAGCGGCCGACGATGGGCTTGAAGTCGCGCGCGTTATTGGTGAGGAGAGACTCGGTCCTCGGAGGACGCGAGCGCGAGCAGCGGCTCATCGTCGATACCGTTGAGTCCGCGCTCCGAGACGGTAACCACGTCGTGGGCGGCCGCTCGAAGCTGGGCGGCGATTTCATTGGCGTAGTGCTCGTCGAGGAACATTTTCACCCGAGCACTCGCTGCCGGCGTTCCCACCGCTCGCGCTCGCGATCCTCGAACTCCCGCTCCTCCGCGCGGTAGCGGTCGACCTCATCAGTGAAGTCTGCGTAGTAGTCGATGGCCGCCTGGACGTGATGTTCTGGGAGCCCGAGGTATTTGGCAGCGGCACCCACGGAGTTCCCGCATTCGCGGACCGTGTCGAGGATTTGCCAGACGTACAGACGGGTGCCGACGAGGGCCGGGCGGCGTCGCCCGGAGCCGCCGATACGGAAGCTGATGAGTGGGTGGCGCTCGGTATGCAGCCCCTCGTCCAGAAGCCGCTCTGCCAAGCTGTTGCGCGATTCTGAGAGCTCGCTTGCCAGGTCGTCTAGGAGCTTCATGGTCCCCTTCGAGAAGCGAAAAGACCGCTGAACCGAAGCGCTGCTCGTCTCGTTCCGTCGGTTGCACGAAAGCCCTGGCATCCCAGAGTAAGGTGGCTGCGCGGGCGCAGCACCGCCTGCAACGGACGCGCAGCCGTGGGCATACTGGCCCATGGTTCCCTAGTCTGCTGGGTTGTGAGCACGCAAGCCCCCGACGCCAACCGCGGCGCATGCTCGCCGTGCCGCGGCACCGGCAAGCTGATCTCTGCGCTCGGAGGCGAGCACCACGAGGTGACTTGTCCCTGGTGCGACGGGACCGGACGTTACGAGCCCGGCCACCACGCCCAGGCTCATGCCGGCAGCACATCGTAGAAGCTACGCTGTCCAGTTCCGCTGATACACCGGAACCCGGTCCGTAGAAGATGCGTCCAATCGCTTCAAGCGCGTACGTAGCGATTCCGATACCGCTTGTGCCAGAAGCCACTGGGTGCACAAGGCAAACCACGCGCAAGGGTGGGACGCAAAGCCACGGACCTCCAGTAGGGAGGGAGCCGGGCTACCACCACGGCTCGAATGCTGTCCGAGCCCAACATGGCTAATTGGATCCAAGGGATCTGGCGTCATAGGCCCAACCAAACGATCCTAGGAGGATCCATGCTTGCCAAGCTACGTCGTCGTACCCAGGAGGAGAAGGGATTCACCCTGATCGAGCTCCTGGTCGTCATCCTGATCATCGGCATTCTCGCCGCGATCGCCATCCCCGCGTTCCTCAACCAGCGCAACAAGGCGTATGACGCGGCGGCCAAGTCGAACATCAAGACGGCGCAGACCGCCGAGGAGACCGCCGCGACGGACAACAACGGCACGTACGCCTCGGACACGATTACCGCAGGCGACACGGCGGGCACGCTGGTGAAGATCGAGCCGTCGCTGCTGAACACGCCGTACGTAACCGCGACCGGCACCGGCACGACCGGCTACACGCTCGTCGCGACCAGCTCCGGCTCAGGCGGCACCCCCGACGTGTTCACGCTGACCTCGGCCGGCGGTGCCGTAACCCGCACCTGCACGGGCACCGGCGGTGGCTGCGTAGGCGGAAGCTGGTAGTTCCTCAGGAATCTGAGACCACGCGGTTTCTGGAGGGCGGGACAGTTCGTCCCGCCCTCCGTCGTTTCTGGCCTCGATCACCCCTTCACTCGTCGCTTACTGCTGCCGATAACTGACCGCATGGAGTTCAAGCTCATCACCCTTATCCTGACCGCCGCTGTCGCCC
>JALYZL010000256.1 GCA_030948875.1 Actinomycetota bacterium | reverse complement strand
CGTTCACGTGGTGGTCCTCGAGCGCAGGGCCGGCGTCGCGCGCGCCCAAGGCGAGCGCAGGCTGGCCGAATTGCACGGACGCGCCCGGCGCGTCGCCGCCGTCGAAAGCGAGGGGGTGGCCCGCCGCGCCGAGGATCTCGAGCGCCTCGTGCTCGCCCTCGGCGCCCACGACCCGGAGCGGACGCTCGCGCGCGGGTACGCCGTGGTCGAGGACGTCACCGGCGAGCCCGTGACCACGGCGGACGGGGCGCGCGCCGCGGGAACGCTGGGACTCCGCTTCCACGACGGCCGCGTGCGCGCCCGCGTGGAGGAGGATTCACGATTGTGAACGAACGATCCTACGAGAGCGCCGCCGCCCGGATCGAGGAGATCATCCGCCGCCTGGACTCCGGCGAGGCCGGCCTGCGCGAGACCCTCGACCTCGTCAAGGAGGGACGCGAGCTCGTCGAATACTGCGCCGCGGAACTCGAGGCGGTGGGCAAGGGCCTCGAGGAGCTCAAGCTCGAGGAGCTCGTCGCGCGCCTCGAGGCGGGCGCGCGTGAAGAAGCCCGATGAGCACATTCGATCTCATCTCCCAGCTCCCGGTCGAGATCGACGGCTACAGCCTGGAAGGCCTGCGGGCCGAGGTCTCGAGCGGCTTCGAGCGCCTGACCACCGTCGTCCATCTGCGCGGCGCCGGGCACGCCGGACTCGGCGAGGACGTCGTCTACGACGGAGTCGACCAGACGGCTATGCAAGATGCCGGACCCGCCCACGCCCTCGCGGGTCGCTACGCCCTCGGCGAGTTCTGCGCGCTCATCGACACGCTCGAGCTCTTCCCCCTCGAGCCCCAGCGCGGGGTCTCGCGGCTCTACCGCCGCTGGACGTTCCAAAGCGCCGCGCTCGATCTCGCCCTGCGGCAGGCGGGGCGTCCGCTTTCCGACGTCCTCGGTCGCGGGCCCCAGCCGGTGACCTTCGTCGTTTCCCTGCGACTCGGTGAGCCACCGTCGCTCGATCCCATCTCACGACGCCTCGAGCGCTACCCGACGCTGCGCTTCAAGCTCGACCCCACGAGCGCGTGGGACCCGGAGCTGATCGCCGCCCTGGTGGCCACCGGGGCGGTCGACTCGGTCGACTTCAAGTCCCTCTACAAGGGGACCGTGGTCGACCAGGCCACCGACCCCGTCCTCTACCGCCGGGTGATCGACGCCTTCCCGAACGCCTGGATCGAAGATCCCGACGTCGCCGACCCGGAATCGGCCGCCGTGCTGTCAGATCACCACGACCGGATCACCTGGGACGCGCCGATCCACTCGATCGCCGACATCGAGGCGCTCCCCTTCGCTCCTCGCATGGTCAACATCAAGCCTTCCCGGATCGGCTCCCTCCCCGACCTGTGCGCGACCTACGACTACTGCGCCGAGCACGGGATCGACGCCTACGGCGGCGGCCAGTTCGAGCTCGGGCCCGGACGCGGTCAGGCCCAGTACCTCGCGTCCCTCTTTCACCCGGACACCCCCAACGACCTGGCGCCCGCGGGATACAACGTGAACGAACCCCCCGACGGCCTGCCCTCGAGCCCCCTCCCGGTGGCCGCCGACGCCACGGGGTTCCGCTGGGCATAATGGCCCCCGATGGGCACTAGCGATTCCCGGCCGGCGACGGCCCTCGACGGCACCGTCGCGCTCGTCACCGGAGCGTCCAGCGGCATTGGCGAGGCGACGGCCCTGCATCTGACCGGGCTCGGTGCCGCGGTCGCGCTCGTCGCTCGCCGCGGCGACCGCCTCGAGGCGCTCGCGGGCCAGGTCCGCGACCAGGGCGGGACGGCGCTGGTCGTGGAGGCCGACATCACCGAGCAGGCGCAGGCAGCCGACGCCGTGGCGCGCTGCGTGTCCGGGCTCGGCCGCCTCGACGTCCTCGTCAATAACGCCGGGATGATGCTCCTCGGCCCCATCGTCGAGGCGCCGCTCGACGAGTGGGAGCGCATGGTGCGGGTAAACGTGCTCGGGCTCCTCTATTGCGCGCACGCCGCCCTCCCCCACCTCCTCGAGGCCGCCGAGGACGATCCTCGCCACGTCGCCGACGTGGTCAACATCAGCTCCGTGGCCGGGCGCGTGGCGCGTAACGGAAGCGGCGTCTACAACCTGACCAAGCACGGCGTCGGAGCGTTCAGCGAGTCATTGCGCCAGGAGGTCACCGAACGTCACGTGCGCGTGTCGCTGGTCGAGCCCGGCGCCGTCGCCACCGAGCTGGCGGGGCACAACCGCCCCGAGATCCTCGAGCAGATCGGCCGGCGCTTCGGCGACGTCGAGCGCCTCCACGCCGACGACATCGCCGACGCCATCGGCTACATCGTCACCCGACCGCGCCGCGTCGCGATCAACGAGGTGCTCGTGCGACCCACCGAGCAGGCGGCCTGAGCGCTGGCGTTGCAGGAACGACTCGGCATCGCTGGTGCGGGCGCGATCGCCTGCGGTCTCGCGGCAACGGCGGCGCGTGCCGGCGAGGTAATGCTGTGGGCGCGCTCGGACGGCTCGGCCCGCCGCGCGCGCGACCGCGTCGCCAAGACGCTGGCCAAGATCGACGACGGGGTGACCGATCCCGGGCGGGTTCAGATCGTCACCGACCTCGCCGCGCTCGCCACGGGCACCTTCCTGGTCGAGGCCGTCGTCGAGGATCACGCACACAAGGCCGCCCTGCTCAGCGACCTAGCCCGCCACGCGGACCCGGCCGCGGTACTGGCGACGACCACCTCCTCGCTCTCGATTGCCGACCTGGCCCTCGCCGCCGGTCGACCGGAGCGCTTCGTGGGGCTCCACGTGTTCAACCCCGTTCCGCGCATGAAGCTCATCGAGCTGGTGTTCCCGGAGACGGCCACGCCGGACACGCGGGCGCGGGCCCAGGCCCTGTGCGAGGCGCTCGAGAAGACCGCTGTCGAGGTGCCCGACATCCCCGGCTTCGTGGTCAACCGCCTCCTCTTCCCGTATCTGTTCAGCGCCGTCGAGCTGATGGCGGAGACCGGGCTCTCGCCCGAGAGCGTCGACAGCTGCATGACGCTCGGGGCCGGTCAGCCGATGGGGCCGATCGCGCTCCTTGACTTCGTCGGCCTCGACGTCTCCCAGGCGATCGGCGACGCGATCGGCGCCGCCGTGCCCGCGACGCTCCGCGCGCTCGTGGAAGAAGGCTCGCTCGGTCGCAAGTCCGGGCAAGGCTTCTATAGCTACGAGTAATCCTTTAAGGCCCGTTCATCTGCTGCGAGCACACTGTCGCTTGCGACGTACCTCATAGCAGCACCTCCTCCCCAGAAGCACCGAAACCGGCCCGTCCCCGCGGGCCGGTTTCTCTTTAAGGAACGAACGGCCTCACGAAATTTGAAGCCGGCCCCCCCGAGGGCCGGCCTCATCTCTCCTCTCGCAGCCGCCGGGCGAGACCCGGGAGCGCGGCATGTGAGCCGCACGGCCGTTGCACGCACAATGTAACGAATGACGCGATCGCGCGCGCTGATCGCACGCGCCACGGTCAGCCGCCCGACCCGCCGGTCCGCTCCGGCGTGGCGCGGCTACCTCCCCGCTCCCTGATCCGCACCGCCTCGATCCGGTTCTCGCGCACCGACTCGACGCGGATCGAGTAGCCGTTGGCGGTGATCGTGTCCCCGCGCTTGGGCAGCCGGCCGAGCTCGGCGAACACGAAGCCACCGACCGAGTTGTAGGCGTCGGTGTCCACGGGCAGATCGAGGCCGTAGTCCTCGAGGTCGGTGACCGCGACGTGGCCGCGCACGAACCAGTCTCCGTTCGCGAGCCGCCGTACCGCACCGCCCGCGGGGTCGGTCTCGTCGGAGATCTCCCCCACGACCTCCTCGATGATGTCCTCCACGGTCACGATCCCCGCCGTTCGCCCGTACTCGTCGATCACGATCGCCAGCTCGGTGCGTTCGCGCTGAAGATCGGCGAGCAGATCGTCGAGGGGCTTGGTCTCAGGGATGATCGGCGCCTCGCGCACGAGCGCCTCGAACCCCGCCTCGGGCCCCTCGGTCATCAGGAGCTTGACCAGCGCGTTGGCGTGGACGATGCCGCGGACGCGATCCTGGTTGCCGGCCTCGGTGACGACCAGGCGCGTGTGGCCGGTCGAGACGCACAGCTTCAGCGCGTTCTCGACGGTCTCGTGGACGTCGACGGTGACCACGGCGGGGATCGGCGTCATCACCTGGCGAGCCTCCTGCTCGTGGAGGTGGAACACGCCCGTGAGCATCTCCGCCTCGCCGGCGTCGATCTGGCCGCCGGTGAGGGAGTCGGCGATGATCCGCTTGATGTCCTCGGGCGTGCCGTTGTCGGCGTCCTCGGCGTCCGGGTCGGTCCCCAGCGCCTTGAGGATCGAGCGCGATGACACGTTGAGCACGACGATGAACGGATGGAAGATTGTCCGAAAGAACCTGAGCGGGCGCGCGATCCGCCGCGCCACGCCCTCGGCGTGCCGGAGCACATAGAGCTTGGGAACGATCTCCCCGACCGTGCTCTGGGCGGTGATGATGAGCATGTAGCTGATGACCACGGCGATGACCACCGCCGCCGTGTGACCCAGCGGTCCACCCAGCGGGTGCTCGAGCAGGTGGGCGATCGTAGGCTCGCCCAGCGCCCCGATCCCGATCGATGCCATGGTGATCCCCACCTGGCACGCCGCGATGTAGTCTCCGATCTCGCCGATCTGCTCGTGCGCCAGCTTCGCGCCGCGAACGCCGGCTTCGGCCAGCGCCTCGAGTCGGGAGGCCCGCGAGCGCACCAGCGCGTATTCCGCCATCACGAAGAACGCGTTCAGGAGCACGAGCACCCCCGTGGCGATGAGGAGCAGCGCGTTCACTCAGGAAGCGTCACGGCGCCGCCCTGTGCGCCGCTACTTCGGGATGGGTCCTCGTCGGACATTCAGCGACCGGTCGAACGGTAGCACCCGTGGCCCCGGATTCGGACGGGCGAGGTCAGGACAGGGGGGGCGAAGCGCGGCTTGCTCGCGGCTCTAGCATGGTGGGAGATGGCAGCTACCGCGCGAGAGCTGATGACCGCCGAGGAATACTTCGAGCGCGTACCGACCCGCCACTACTCCCAGCTCATCGACGGGGAGGTGGTGATGGACGAGCCGACGGTCGGCCACCAGGTGGTCGCCATGCGGATCCAGTACGCCCTCAACGACTGGACGCGCGCAGCGCCCGGGCGGGGCGAGGTCTTCATCCCCATAAACGTGCTCATGGACGAGCACAATGTGTTCGGTCCCGACATCTCCTACCTCCGCGAGACGCGCGTCCCGACTGAGGACGTCCATCACATCGACGGGCCGCCCGACCTCGCGATCGAGGTACGCTCTCCGACCACCTGGCGCTACAACGTGGGCAAGAAGATGCGCTCCTACGAGCGCCTCGGACTGCCGGAGCTGTGGCTCGTCGACTCCCCGGTCGCGACCGTGCTCGTCTATCGCCGCTCGCGTCCGAACGTCGCGGATTTCGACGTCGCTCTCGAGCTCACGCGCGGTGAATCGCTCACCTCGCCGCTGCTCCCTGGCTTCGCCCTCGCGCTCGACGCCACCTTCGCGCCGCTGCGACCGAGCTAGCGGGCGGGCTCGAGCCGCCTCCCGTACGGCCCAGCCCCGGTGACGCAGACCGCGCCGCAGTGGGCGGCGAGCGCGAGCGCGGCCTCCACCTCGAGTCCGGCCCCGAGGCCAAGCGTGAGTCCAGCGGCGAAGGAGTCCCCGGCGCCGTAGGTGTCTACCACCGGGCCGGGCAGCTCCGCCGCCCGCCACGTGCCGCTGCGGCCCTCGGCGGCGATGAAGGTACCCCCCTGGGTCCCCTCGGTCGAGACCACCAGGCGAGGCTCGGGGTCGAGGTCGCCGGGGGCGTACGGCTCTCCAGGGTCGCGACCGCTGTGGACGAGCGCGTCGAGCTCGACACCGGACTCCGCGAGCGCCGGACCCACCCGGGGCGTCGCCACCAGCACTCGTGCCCGGCGCGCGGCCCGCAGCGCCGCCGGGTCACCGGCGGTCACATAGACCGCGTCGCAGGCGGCGAGGTAATCCCACGGCAGGGCATCGGCGCCGGCCGGTGCGAGTCGCTCTCCGATCACGGTGATCGTTCGCTCGCCCTCGTCGTCGACGAAGGTCACCGCCCGTCGCTGGGCCGCTT
>JALYZL010000503.1 GCA_030948875.1 Actinomycetota bacterium | reverse complement strand
GTTGCAGCGCGTCGAGCTCCGCGCGTCGGTCGATCAGCTTCGGGGGTACGACCGGACCCTGATAGTTGAACGGATTCACCGTACGCGAGTGTACGGGATTGACGTACAAGCATGCGGGACTTGCGCCGCCTGGCCAGAGACGAGAGCGGTCTACACGTCCCGGGTCAGCGCAATGCGCCGGCGGGCAACACGAAGCGCAGCGGCACACGCGGGGAGGTAACGCCGCAGCCGTTGATCCGTGAGCCGTGGAGGCCGCCGGCGCGCGAGGCGGACACGGCTGCGTCGGGCGTGCCGGCGTGGGAAGTGATCCAGTCCATCACCGCCGGGAAGTCCGCGCCCGCGGCGAGGATGGCAGCGCGCTCGATGACGACTCCACCCGATGGGTGTGGACGCGACAATTGCCTCACCAGCTCGTTGATCTCAGGATCGTCCATGCGCTACACCGTAGTCCTTTCGCGGGGTGACGGCGAGTGATCGGGCTGGCGCCTGATGGCGATGTGCCCGAACGGGCGAGCTAGGTCAGCCTCGGCGTCGCTGCATTCGGGGTGGAGGTTCAACAATGTGGTCAGTAGCAGCAGTGGGGCGCCCGATGCCCATGCCTGGGGACGCGACGCCGTTGGGAATGCCACTGGTACCGACGTCCGCTGCCGGGGGAACCCAGCGAATACCTCGGGCAGTCGATGCTCGAAGTACGGCGCGGCGGCCAGGATCGCCGAGGCGATCGTTCCTGCTGCCTCATGGTGTCCGTAGCGGGCGAGGCCTGCGGCGATCAATGAGTTCTCGTGCGGCCAGACAGTCCCTGTGTGGTAGCCCAAGGGGTTGTAGCCGGCCTCGTGAGCGCCGAGGGTGCGAACGCCCCAGCCGGAGTAGAGCTGCGCATCGAGTAGCCGCTCCGCGGTGGCCGCCGCCTCGCCTTCGTCGAGGATTCCCGACCACAGCAGGTGACCGATGTTGGAGGTCATGCTGTCCACTTGGCGTTTGTTGCCGTCGAGTGCGAGAGCGTGGCAATCGCGCTCGGCGATCCAGAAGTCGCGCCGGAACCGCGTACGCAGATCGGCTGCGCGCTGCTCGAGGTGAGCGGCGAGCACCTCGTCGTCCCAGACCACGCGGGCGAGGCGGGCTGCGCGCCGCTGGGCGTCGTAGACGTAGCCCTGGATCTCACAGGTCGCGATCGGCCCCTGAGCGAGCGTGCCGTCGGCGAACTGGATTGCGTCCCAGCTGTCCTTCCAGCACTGGTTGACCAGGCCGGTGCTCAGATTTCGGCATTCGTACTCGACGTATCCATCGCCGTCGCGGTCACCGCTCTCGTCGATCCAGACCAGCGCCGCGCGCGCGTTGCCCTCGAGGGCTCGGACCAGGTCGTCGTCGCCGGACCAACGGTGGTACTCATCGATGAGGACCAAGAACAGGGGCGTGGCGTCGGCGGTGCCGAAGTACGGCGAGTGGGGTCGTTGACCACTCGCCGTCAGTTCACCGAAGCGCAACTCGTGGAGGATCTTCCCGGGCTCCTGCTCGTGGAAGTCATCTCGCTCCTCGGCCTGGCGAGCGGCGAGCGCGCGCAGCGTGGTCGCCGCAAGTCCCGGCAGGTAGGGCAGCGCTTGGAAGCTTGCGATCAGGCTGTCGCGACCGAACAGCGCCATGAACCAGGGCAGTCCGGCCGCGGGCAACGTCGCCCCCTTGTCCAGGTCAGGGTGCATGCGAAGCGCGCCGAGGTCGCTCAGGCTCGCGCGGTAGGTTCGAAGGAGCTCCGGGTCGTCGGCGTGCAGCGTCGGTGCACGGGCCAGCCATGTCTCGAGCTCGGCCGACTTTTGCTTTCGCAGGTGATCGAGCGTGCTGCGCGGCGTGCGCCGCGCAAAGCTCGTTCCGGGCTGCGCCGCATTCGGGGAAACCGCGAAGCTGGCCGTCCACTGCTCACCGGCCGCTAGCTCCAGGTCATACGAGAAGCCAGAGCGCGTGATCGCTGCCGGTGGGCTCGATGACACCGTTACCGAGCGCTCGAATTCGTCACGCCTGTAGGCCAGCGTCAAGCTGGAGTCGTCGTAGCTGGCGGTCACCGCTCGCTGGGCAACCACTCCGTTCTTGACTTCGAACAGGTCGGCGAAGTCGGTGTCGACATCGAGCACTAGGCGTATCCGGCACGTTTCGTGGAGATGGTTTGTCAGCGTGACCTCCTCCATCCATACGTGATCGACAAGGCGGTGGCGCACGATCGAGCACGGCGCCTGCTCGTCGGGCCCGACGCTGGGTGTCAAGAAGAACTGGGCGTCGAAGTGGGCTCCTTGATGGAGACTCAGCAACTCCAGCGGCGTGTCTCCCACGCGTAGGACCCAGCGCGATATGAAGCGCGTGTCGTCGGAGAAGAAGCCATGCTCGCGGCCTTCATCGGCGCGGACGTCGCCGAGCCGGTCACCGATGACGAAGGTGCTTCCATCGAGGACGCTCAGGGTCCGCTCAGGCACGCGCGACCAGTCTCGCCGTGTCCTCGAGCGCCACTGACCGGTACGTTCGTTCGTACGCGGCGGCGACGACTTCGACGTCGCAATGCTGGCTCACCCACGCCCGGCAAGCCCGCGCGGCGATCCGCGGCAGCCGGCCGACCGCGTCGGCCATCTCCCGCTCGTCGTCGACCAGGAAACCGGTAGTCCCATCGATCACGAGTTCGCGGGCGGCACCCTCGGGAAACGCGATTACCGGCGTCCCGCAGGCGAGCGCCTCGACCATCACCATTCCGAACGGCTCGTTCCAGCGGATCGGCATGAGCAGGCCGCGAGCGCGCGCGAACAGCGAGCGCTTGGCCGACCCACCGACCTCGCCCACGAAGCGGACACGCTCGCCGTCGATGTGGGGAGCCACCTCCCGGTCGAAGAACGGCTGCTGCCCCGGCTGGATCACGCCGGCCAAGACGAGCGGTACGTCAACGGCGCGGGCGGCCGCGATCGCGCGGTGCGGCCCCTTCTCAGGGGTCATCCTCCCAACCCACAGCAGGTAGTCGTCCTTGCGCTCCTGGAGCGGCCACGCCCGCACATCGATCGGGTTAGGGATCGAGTCGATCAGGCCCAACCCGGACGGCGCCAATGCCAGCTGAGCCTTGCTGATGCCAACGAGCGCCGCCTTGTGGCCGTGGCGCGCATAGAAGGCCGCGGTTTCTGCCGTGAAGGGTCCGTGCAGCGTGTGCACGAGCGGTGTGTCGATGCGGTTTGCCATCGCGAGCCCCGTGAAGCCGCAGTGGTCGTGAACGACGTCGAAGCGGTCACCGTTGGAGGCGGCGTCGATCTCGTCGAACGCGCGCCCCACGTGGTCGACCTCATAGAGCGAGCGCTCGATCTCGTCAGGGTAGGATTTGCCGAGCAGGGTCACGACGTTCGCGCTCGAGACAGAACCCGGAGCACAGAACAGTGTCACCTCGTGTCCGCGTCGAACCAGCGTCTCCGTGATTGCGCTGACGACCGACTCCACACCACCGTAGCCCGGCGCCGGGACGGAGATCCAGGGCGGAGCGAGCATCGCGATGTTCAGCGATGCCACCGGCGGACTTCCAGGCGTGCGTGCCAACGAGAGATCGGGCGCATGCCCGGAGTTCAACCGCGCGAATAACTGACGACGCGACCGCCGTGCAGGCGCTGTGCTCACAGCATCCATCGACGCTCCTCACGTGCCTCTCAGGCAGGGCGCTCGCAGGCAGAGAGGTCAGTAAAGGACCGGGCGAACGCACGATCGCTGACCCTGAGGGCACGCGACGGACACTATTACGGTACCACGTTTGCAACTAAATCCGAGTGCCGAGGTCGGAATAGGTAGCCTCGTTGGCGCGCTCCGCGAGCCGGGCGATGAACTCGACACTCGCAGAACGGCTCCTCCAGGCGGAACGCCGCGACGCTAGCCGCCAGCCAGCTGATGCAGCATGCGCTCGACTGCGGGCTCGACCTCCGCGCGAGTCGATCGACTGGCTTGCTGGCATCGCCAGGCACATCCGCAGCCTTGACCCCGACGGAGATCGGGACAGCGGGGATCCTCGAGGCCAACGGGTACGCCCGCGCCACGAGCAGCTCGTGCTGCCATGACGCCCCCAGAAGCGGCTCCGAACGCCGCATCGTGGCCGGCGCCCTACCAGGGGGCAATCCCCCGCGCGACCGCCACATCCGGAGCTTGCAGGCACGAGTCAATGTGACACTGACCGGACATCTGATTTGCGACATCGATGACTCGCGAGCGGTGCTCCGGCGGGCGGCCGCCTCGGCGCGTGCGGTGGTGGATCATGGCCCGGGGCCTCACGGGGCGATCGAGCGCAGGGTCATGTGTGGCGGCCACCTGGAGGACGCGGATTGTCTGGGTGGCGGGGGGCTTGGTCAAACAGGGCGCAGGCATCGATCGTCTGGCACTCGCAGGTCTCGGCGGCGGCAAGCCACCTGCGGACCTGTTGTGCGTGGTCGATGAGCGCATCGATCGCTGCCAGCTTCCCACCAGTGACGCGGCGCAGGACGTCGCCGATGGGCACGTTGCCGTGCTCGATGAGGGTCCTGATCTCGTCAAGGGTCATTCCGGCGTCCTGCGCGACATCGATGACCGCCAGGCGACGCAGGACAGCGTCGTCGTATCGCCGCTGGCCGCTGATCCGTTCGGGTGCCGGCAGAAGCCCGATCCGCTCGTAGTAGCGGATTCGGGAGGTCGCCACACCCGCCCGTTCAGCGACTTCCCCGATTCGCATCGTGGTCCCGTCACCCAGAAGGCCGGGGTCAAGCTCACCGCGGTATGGCTTCGGCGCAGACAGCCTTGACTTAAACCCGAGTTCAGGATGAATCATGTGGCGCATGACTGAGATGAATTCTGACAGCAACACGCGGCACCTCGAGCCTCCCGCCGCCTGCACCTTGGACGCAGGCGACGGGCCGGCGCGCATGCGCCGGTGGCAGGCGCTGGCCGACAAGGGCCGTCCCATCGCGAAGCGCAGAGGTCATCGGCTAGAGGTTCGCTACGAGGCTGAGCCTGGCGTCCGTGAGGAGCTTGAAGCGCTTGCCGCCGCCGAGAGGCACTGCTGCAAGTTCGTCGCCTGGGAGGTGATCCAAGACGGCCGAAACCCAGTCCTCCTGGTCACGGCCGATCCGAGCACCCCCGAGGGCGTTGCGCCGATCGCTGCCCTGTTGGCGGCAGACGAGTCCCGTCGCCTTGAGCCTCGCCTTTGAGCGCTGCGCAAGCCGATGGGGTCCGCGCGCTCGGCCTGGGAGTTATGCAACACAATGCGATCAACCGCGGGATGGCGGCAATGATCGCGCGGCCGTCTCTGCCCTGGAACACGATCAGGTTGGTGTGCCCGGTGCCGGGTGTCAGCCGACGTTCGGAGCATCCGCTAACTTCGCGTTGTGCAGGTCAAGCTGACGACGCCTGGAGCCGCCCGCACTGGCCGCCTGACGGTTGACGACTTGCTCCGGCTCGAAGACCTTGGAGGGGTGGCGCTGTCGCCGGATGGCAGATGGCTTGCGTTCGTGAGGCAGCGGCCGCGCTTGACCGCGGCGTTTCACAAGTACGACTTCTTGTTCGGTGGCGATCGCGGTGACGTCTGGCTCGTTGATACGTCGGTCGGCGCGCCGCAGAACATGACGCGAGGCGCGGACGAAGGCGCGGGCTATTGGGCTCCCAGGTGGTCGCCTGATAGCGAGCGCTTGGCGATGCTCTCGACGAAGGGCGGAAACGTCCATCTCTGGGGTTGTGAGATCCGCTCGGGAATGCTGGTTCAGCTGTCAGCGCGTGCGGTGGACCTCGATGCTCGGGGTGCCCCATACGTTTGGGTGTCGGACCATGGGGTGCTCATCGCCACCCTCCCGGAAGGAGAGCGACCGGTTGGGATGGTGATTGAGGTTCAGGCGGCCGAGTCCGCGATGCGCGAGTGGCCGAAGGCCTGGGCGGGGCGGGATAGCACCGCGAGCGTGCTCGATAGTGGCACTCATCCGCCGTTCGACGAGCGTCCCCAAGGCGAGCTGCTGCTCGTGGACGTCATTAGCGGTCGTGAGCGGTCCGTGATGAGGGGGTTCTTTCGGGACCTTCGGATAGCTCCGGACAGGCGCCATATCGCCTTCCTTCGGCAGGTCGACGTGGTCAGGCCTGACGCGGGCAGGCGGCTGGAGCACGCGGGCCAGGAGATTCACCAGCTGGGGATCGTCACGGCCGACGGAGGCGTCGCGATAGGCGGGGTGGAGCAGATCGAGGAGCCCATCGGGGCGTCACTTCGCTGGTCTCCGGACGGCAGCGCGGTGGCGCTGGTCGCCCGCGAGAGCAACTCACCTGAATCGGCCCGTCAGGCGTTCCGGTACCGGTTGGGCGACAGGCGCGTCCAGCCGGTCACCGAGGCGAGGCTAGAAGCGCTGTCGATTCTCTGGGCAGCCGGCGGCGGCATCATGATTTTCGCCAAGCCCTCGCGGGACGCGACCGATGAGGCGACGGAGCGGGCAGACTGGTGGCTCGTGAGCGGCGACCGACAGCCGCGCAAATTAACCGCTGACCTGAGCGCCGTCCCGCCGCAGCTCTTCCCCGAAGAGGGCCGCGAGTCGTTCGTCGGCCTCGCGGACGGGGACATATTCCGACTCTCGGTGGATGCCTGCTGTGAGAAGCTGACCGCTAGCTTCGAACCTAACGTTGCGTGGCTCGTGTGGCCCCCGCCTGGCGGGTGCGACGGCCAAACGTTCGCGCAGCTCGTGCTGGCCGTGAATGACGGGACATCCACGAGTTGGCATCGCCTGGATCTCCGGTCCGGCGAGCTGAGCTCCCTGTCGTGGCCGTCGGACAGAGGCTGGCTGCTGGACTTCGCGCCCGAGCACGACGTCGCCGTACCGGTCGCTGTCGACCGGATGGGTGCGCGCCTCTGGATCTCAAAACCAGCATTTGAACGTCACACCGCCGTCGTCGAGACGAACACCTGGCTTCGTGACGTCGCCGAGGGCGAGCTCACACGAATCGACTACCAGGCGCTCAGCGGCGAGGATCTCAAGGCCTGGCTGATCTTGCCGGTCGGGTACGAGCCGGGTGAGCGCTGCCCGCTGGTCAACTCGACAGCGAGGCGAGTCGATCGCTCCGCGGCGAGCTGGTCAGCCGAGCGGGCGGGGACCGGACCGCGTGCCGCGTGGGGAACCCGGCGGTATGCCCGGGTTGAACGGTTCTGCGCTCAGAA
>JALYZL010000214.1 GCA_030948875.1 Actinomycetota bacterium | reverse complement strand
ACCGGCTGGAACAGCGTCACCAGCTCATGCCGGCCGTCGGCGCGCGTGCCCCCGAGGAACAGGCACAGGTTGATCTTGCCGGGCGCCGATGCGCGAAGGCGCGGCGCACTCACGACGCAGCCTTCCGCCACAGCGCCCGCAGCTCCTCAGGCGCCAGCCGCTCGGCACGCGCGTCGGCTGGATGCCCCAGCTCGACAAGCGCCGCGCGCGCCCGCTCGCGAATTCCGTCCCGAGCCCCCGGCGCGAAGGCGAGCGAGCCGGCGAGGGCCTTGCGCCGATGGGCGAACGCGTCGTGGACGAAGCCTCGGAGCGCCGGGTCGGCGCCCGCGCCGCGCCGCGAGAGCCCGACGAGCACGGAGTCGACGTTGGGGACGGGGCGGAACGCGTTTCGGGACACGGGGCGCAGGACCTTGACCTCGCACGCGAGCTGGGCGAGGACGCTGGGGATTCCGTAAGCGCCGGTGCCCGGCCGCGCCGCGAACCGCTCGCCGACCTCGCGCTGGACCATCACCACCCACCGCTCCACCCAAACAAGCTCGTCGATCGTCCGCAGGATCGCCGTCGCGGCGATCCCGTACGGCAGGTTCGCCACCACCTTCGTGGGCGCTGGGCGCAGCCCGGCCAGGTCGAGCTCGAGGGCATCGGCCATGTGCAGCGTCGCACCCCCGAACGGCGCGAGCCGCGATCGCAGTTCGGGCTGAAGCCGGAAATCCACTTCGACCACATGCAGGTGCCCGACACGCCCCGCCAACCGCTCGGACAGCACCCCCTGGCCGCCGCCGATCTCGAGCACGACATCGCCCACGTCGAGCTCGGCGAGACGTTCGATGACGTCGAGCAGGTTGCGGTCGACGAGGAAGTTCTGACCGAGGTCGCGGGAGCGCCGGGAGCTCACCAGCCGAACAGCGCCGCCGCGGTGCGCTCGACCTGTCCCTCCAGCTCCTCGTACTCCACGCCGCGCGCTTCGGCCACCGCACGCGCGGTGTGAACCACGAACGCGGGCTCGTTCGGGCGCCCGCGCAAGGGCACCGGGGTGAGATAGGGGGCGTCGGTCTCCACCAGGAGGCGTTCGACAGGCACCTGCGCAGCGGCGGTGCGCAACGCGTCAGCGCGCTTGTACGTCACGTTGCCCGCGAAGGAGAACCACCAGTCGTCCTGGGCCAGGCATTCCTCGACGCGCTCAACGAGAGAGAAGCAGTGGAGGATCACCCGTACCCCGCCAGCGCGCTCCCCCAGGATCTCCAGGGTGTCATCGTCGGCGCCGCGCGTGTGAATCACCAGCGGCTTGCCCACCGAGCGCGCGAGCTCGATCTGGGCCTCGAAAGCGCGCTCCTGGTCGGCGCGGGGGGCGTAGTCGCGGTAGTAGTCGAGCCCCGTCTCCCCGATCGCCACGCAGCTCTCGTGGGCGGCGAGGGACTGGAGCTCGGCGAGGTCGGCGTCGTCGAAGCCGGTCGCCTCGTTGGGGTGGCGTCCGATCGCCGCGTACACCTGCGGGAACGCCTCGGCGGTCGCCAGCGCCGCGCGGCACGACGCGCCGTTCGTGCCGACGGTGACCATCCGCGACACCCCGGCCGCCTCGGCGGCGGCGACGAGCTCGGTGTCGGGCGGCTCGCAGACGTCTAGGTGGGTGTGGCTGTCGATCACGCGCGCTTGGGAAACAGCGGCTCGAGCGCGGCGACCCTCCCGCCCGCGACGTGCTCGGCGAACGTCGCCCCCGCCAGCTCGAGCGCCGGCGTGCCGAGCGCGGCGAGCAGCCGGACCGTGCTCGCCGGCATGTATGGGTGCAGGAGGACGCTAACGACGCGGATGCCCTCCGCCAGCGAGGCCAGCGTCTGATCGAGCGCGTATATGTCGGGACCCTTCGCGAGCTGCCAGGGAGCGCGCTCCTCGACGTAGCGATTCAGGCGCCGCACCCGCTGCCAGATGACGTCCAGCGCCTGGGTCAGCTCGGCGCGGTCGAGTAGCTCCGCGACCTGGTCGGCGAGGCCGCTGAAGTCCGCGCCGAGATCGGCGTCGGTGTCGACCTCGGGGACACGACCGTCGCGGTAGCGGATGACCATGGCGATCGTCCGGCTCGCCAGGTTGCCGTACTCGTTCGCCAGCTCGGAGTCGTGGCGCGCCTCGAAGCTCGCGGGCGAGACATTGCCGTCGCCGCCGAACGAGACGTCCCGCAGCAGGTAGTAGCGCAGCGCATCGGCCCCGAACTTGTCCATCGCCTCGAACGGGTCGAGCACGTTACCCAGCGACTTGGACATCTTCTCGTCGTCCATGAGCAGGAAGCCGTGGATGAGGACGTGCTCGGGCAGCGCGATCTCAGCGGCCATGAGCACGGCTGGCCAGTAGATGGCATGGAACTTGAGGATGTCCTTGCCGATCACGTGGAAGTTCGCCGGCCAGTAGCGCTCGGTCAGATCCTCTCCCGGCCGCGCGTACGACAGCGCGGTCACGTAATTCAAAAGCGCGTCGAACCACACGTAGAAGACCTGCTCGGGGTCCCACGGGACGGGCACCCCCCAGCGCAGCCGGGCGCGCGACAAGGAGACGTCCTGCAACCCCTGGTCGAGGAACGAGCGCGCCTCGTTGTAGCGGATCCTCGGCATCACGAAGTCGGGCTGCTCGCGGTACAGGTGCTCGAGTGGCTCCTGGAAGCTCGACAAGCGGAAGAACCAGTTGTCCTCGTGCTCGCGCTCGAGCGGGATGCCGTGGATCAGGCAGGTGTTGCCGGGCCCGAGCTCGGCTTCGGTCTTGAAGTCCGCGCAGCGCGGGCAGTACCAGCCCTCGTAGGTGCCCGCGTAGACGTGACCGTTGTCGTACACGCGCTGGAGGATCTCCTGCACCTTGGCCACGTGCTCGGGGTCGGAGGTGCGGATGAAGAAGTCGTTGGAGACCTCGAGCCGCGGCATCAGCGCCTGGAATCGTGGCGCGTTGCGGTCGGCGAGCTCGCAGGGCGTGACCCCCTCGCGCTCGGCTGCCTGGGCGACCGGCTCGCCGTGCTCGTCGGTGCCGGTGAGGAAGAACACGTCCTCGCCGCGCTGGCGGCGGTGGCGAGCGAGCACGTCGGTGGCGATCGCCTCGTAGGCGTGACCCATGTGCGGCTCGGCGTTGACGTACGAGATCGCGGTGGTGATGTAGAAGGTCATGGCGCGGACCAATAAGGCTATCCGGCGGCCATCGACGGGCCCGCGGCGAACGCCGGCCGCCCGCCGAGCGAGTTACCCTCCAGACCATGGCCCTAGTCCAGCCTGACGTCGTGGAGGCGAGCGACCTCAAGCGCCGATATGGGGAGGGCACGACCGCGGTGGACGCGTTGCGCGGCGTCTCGCTCGACGTCGCCGGCGGGCAGCTCGTGGCCGTCATGGGCCCGTCGGGTTCGGGCAAGTCGACGCTCATGCACTCGCTCGCCGGGCTGGACAAGCCGACGAGCGGCACGGTGACGATCGCCGGCACCGAGATCACCGGGCTCGACGACTCGAAGCTCACCCACCTGCGGCGCGAGCACATCGGCTTCGTCTTCCAGTTCTTCAACCTGCTCCCGATGCTCAACGCGGAGGAGAACGTCCTGCTCCCGCTCACGATCGCGGGCGAGAAGCCCGATCGCGCCTGGCTCGACGAGCTGCTCGCGAAGACCGGGCTCTCGGCGCGCCGCCACCACCGCCCCTCCGAGCTCTCCGGCGGCGAGCAGCAACGAGTGGCGATCTCGCGCGCGCTCGTGACGCGACCGACGATCCTGTTCGCCGACGAGCCGACCGGCAACCTCGATTCGAAGACCGGGGGCGAGATCCTCGAGCTCCTGCGCGACTCCGTGCAGACCTACGGGCAGACGATCGTGATGGTGACCCACGAGGCGCGGGCCGCCGCGATCGCCGACCGGATCCTCTTCCTCGCCGACGGGCTGATCGTCAAGGAGCTCACCGAGGCGAGCCCGAGCGATGTCCTCGAGGTCATGAACACGCTGCAGTCGTGACGCGCGTCGCCCTCAGAGGGATGCTCGGCCGCAAGATGCGGGTGGTGCTGACCGCGATCGCCATCGTCATCGGGGTGGCCATGGTGAGCGGCACCTACATCCTCACCGACACGATCAAGGCGGCGTTCTCGACCGTGTTCACCCAGGCGTTCAGGAACGCCGACGCGGTGATCACCGGCCGGAACGCGATCGGGACAAACAACAACGGAAGGACGAGCGCCACACCCTCGCTCCCCGCCTCCCTGCTCACCACCGTGCAGCACCTGCCCGGCGTCGCCCAAGCCGGCGGGACGATCTCCGACTCGGCGCAGCTCGTGGGCCGTAATGGAAAGGTCATCTCCGTGGGCGGGGCGCCCGGCCTCGCCTTCAGCTACACGCCGGCCAACCAGCGTTTCAATCCGCTCAGCCTCGCGCGCGGGCGCTGGCCGAGCGCGCCCGGCGAGGTCGCCATCGACGCGTCCACCGCGAGCAAGCAGCACTTCTCCCCGGGCCAGGACATCGGCGTGATCGCGCGCGGAGGGGTACAGCGATTCCGGATCGCCGGGACGGTGAAGTTCGCCGGCGTCTCGTCGCTCGGCGGCGCGACGATGGCGGTCTTCACCCTTCCCAGCGCCGAGCAGATCTTCCACAAGCTCCGGCAGTTCGACACGATCGATCTCGCCGCCATGCCCGGCACGACGCCGCAGCAGCTCGTGCGCGAGATCCGCCCGCTGCTGCCGCGCGACGCGCAGGTGAGGACGGGCCAGGGCCAAGCCCAGCAAGCGACGCGGGACACCAGCGGCTTCCTCAACACCTTCCAGTCGTTCCTGCTCGCGTTCGGCGGGATCGCCCTGTTCGTGGGGAGCTTCGTGATCGCCAACACGCTGTCGATCACCATCGCCCAGCGCACGCGCGAGCTCGCGACGCTGCGGACGCTCGGGGCGACGCAGCGACAGGTGCTCGGCTCGGTGATGATCGAGGCCCTGGTCATCGGCCTGCTCGCCTCGGTCGCCGGTCTCTTCGTCGGGCTCGGGCTCGCGAAAGGGCTCAACGCCCTGCTCGTCTCTTTTGGGATCGACCTGCCCCAGACGAGCACGGTGTTCGCGACGCGGACGATCATCATCTCGCTCGTCGTCGGCACCGTAGTGACCCTGCTCGCCGCCATCCGGCCCGCGGTCCGCTCGACGCGCGTTCCCCCCATCGCCGCCGTTCGTGAGGGATCGGTACTGCCGCCGTCGCGCTTCGCCCGCTTCGGTCTCTACGCGGCCCTGGGGACGGTCGCGGTGGCGGTCGCGCTGATGCTCGTCGGGCTGCTTGTATCCAGCCTCTCCACCACCCAGCGGCTGCTGGGGATCGGAATCGGAGCCGCCGTTCTGTTCATCGGCGTGGCCATGCTGGCGCCCAAGCTCGTGCCCCCGCTCGTGCGCGTGCTCGGCTGGCCCGCGGCCAAGCTCGGCGGCGGCGCCGGAAAGCTCGCCCAAGGCAACGCCAGACGCAACCCGGCACGTACCGCCTCGACCGCCTCGGCGCTGATGATCGGGCTCGCGCTCGTCACCTTCGTGGGGGTGCTGGCGGCGGGCCTGCGTTCACGCTTCGAGGGTTCGGTGAATCAGCTCTTCATCGCCAACTACGCAGTCACCGCCACCAACAACTTCACCCCGATCAGCGTCGCCTCCGCCGACGCGCTGCGCACCGTCCCTGGTGTCCAGGTGATCTCCGGAGTGCGCGCCGGCGACGGTCGCGCTTTCGGCTCGAGGGTCAACGTCACCGGCGTCGCCGCGAATGTCGGCCAGGTGATCAGAGTCAATTGGGGCGCCGGCGGACCCGGGACGCCCGCGCGCCTGGGCTCGGACGGCGTCTTTGTGTCGAACAAGTATGCCCAGGCCCAACACCTGCACCTCGGCTCATCGGTGGCGCTCGAAACCCCCTCGGGGGCAATCCTTCCCCTGACCCTCAAAGGTATCTACAAGCCACCCCCGGGCGGTTCACCCTTTGGCGACATCACCATCTCCAACTCACGCTTCGATTCGATTTATCCGTACCCCCAGAATCTGTACACCTTCGTCAACATCCAAGGCGGAGTCAACCGGACTAACACGCACTTACTCAACGCCGCCCTCAGTCGCTTCCCGGACGCCAAGCTTCAGACCAAGGACGAGTTCAAGCACAATCAGCTCCAGGGCCTCACCCTCCTGCTCAACCTGCTCTACGTGTTGCTGTCACTGTCGATCATCGTCAGCCTGTTCGGGATCGTCAACACCCTAGTGCTGACCGTGTTCGAGCGCACTCGCGAGCTCGGCATGCTCCGCGCGGTGGGGATGACCCGGCGCCAGGTACGGCGGATGATCCGCTACGAGAGCATCGTCACCGCCCTGCTCGGCGCGACGTTGGGCATCCCCCTCGGGGTCGCACTGGCGCTGATGGTTGGGGTCGCCCTCAACTTCGCGGCCTTCACGATCCCCTGGGGCACGCTGGTGGTGTTCGTGATCGCCGCCATCATCGCGGGCATCGTCGCCGCCATCTTCCCGGCGCGGCGAGCGGGACGGTTGAACGTCCTCGAGGCGCTGCAGTACGAGTAGCGGTGTCGGGCGCGCCCCGCTGCTAGTCCTGTCCCTCCGCCGACTGGCGCAGCAGCGTCGTCGTCGTCTGCTCGAGGATCTTGCGCCAGGCGCCGGTCTTCTCGCGCTCAGCCTCGAAGTGCTTGACCACCTTGCGCACGCGGGTGGCGGAGATCTCGATCCCGTGGCGGGCGCAGATGCGCTTGAAGCGGCCGTAGTCGTGGGCGAGCTTGAAGGTCACTGACTGGAAGCCGTGGCGGGCGATGTCGACCCGAGAGGCGTAGTTCATGATGCTCGTCTCGAACATCAGCCCGTCGTTGGGCTCGGGCTCGATGAGGACGATGTCGACGCCGGGATAGCGTTCCTCCCACCGGCGCGCCATCTCGTGCAGCCGCTGGTAGGCGAGGAGCTTGAACGTCTGGTAGCCGATCTGGGGGCAGCCCATGTCCGAGATCCGGCGAACGCGCGATCCCGTGATCGTGGGGATTCGTTGCTCGAAGTCGTTGACGTAGGGAACGAGCGGGTTCACGACGATGATGAACTTCGCACCCGCCTCGACGGCGATGTCGAGGTTGGTGGTCGAGAGGACGCCGCCGTCGATGAGCTCGCGCTCCTTGACCTTGACCGGCTTGTAGAGCATGGGCAGCGCCGTCGAGGCCCTCACCGCGGTGGAGATGGGGACGTCGTCCCAGTCCTCGGCGCCGAAGACGATCCGCTCGCACGTGTCGAGGTCGGTGGCGGCGATGTAGAGCTCGTTGGTGAGGAGGCGGAAATCGTCGGTCCGGTCGGGATCGGAGAGGATCGCGCGCACGTAGCGCTCGACCCCCGAACCCGTGTAGAGACCGGAGGGGAGCACCTGGGCGAGGCCGACGGCGATGTCGACCGCCGAGAGCTGCCGGTAGTCCCGCGCCAGGGTGCGCACCAGGCGCACGAGCGCGAACGGCATCCGCGCCGCCTTGGCGATGAGCTCGGCGTAGTTCGGCGTCAGCAGCGCGTTCACCCCGACGTCGGGGAACGGGGTGGGACCCTGCTGGACGAGGACGCGCATCATCTCCTCGGGCGTCACCCCGTTGGCCACCGAGGCGGCGACGAAGGAGCCGGCGCTCGTCCCGACGTAGACGTCGAACTCGTTCACCGTCCGGTTGACGGTGAGGAGGTCGATCGCCCGCAGGGCGCCGATCTCGTACACGCCTCCGGTGAAGCCGCCGCCCCCGAGCACGAGCGCGGTCTTGGAATGCGGGCGGCGGCGCCGCGTAGTTGCTTGGCGATCCTTGGCCTGGGTCTCGAGCTTTACGACCTTGCCCATGAGCGCCCGATTGTACGGGTCGGTTCAGTCACCGAGCGGCGCCCGCGAGGTTCTGGAGCGAGGTGCGGATGATCTCGCGCTGACCCTCGAGGCGATGGGCTTCGGCATCCGGGATCTCGACGTCAACGGTGATCACGGTGCCCTCGCCGGCGGGCTCGAGCCGCCACTGGAAGCGCAGGTCGGAAACCAGGCAGGAGACGGTGACCCGCTGCTCGTCGCGGCGGGTGTCGAGGAGCTGGGCCATCGGGAAGTCGGGGTAGCCGTCGGGATACATCGTGTACTCGCCTTCATCCTCCACCTCGACGGTGCCGATACCCGCCCACCAGTCGGGGAAGCGAGCGGGGTCGTAGAGGAGCTTCCACACTTCCTCGGGGGGCGCGGTGCTGGTCGCGCTGTCATGGAACGACGGCACGGAGTGATCCTTTCGTCAGGGCGAGCAGCTCGGCGCAGACCTGGGCGAGCTCGCGTTCGGGCTCGACGAGGCCGACGACGGGACGGCCGAGGTCGGCGAGCACGGTGGTGATGCTCTCGGCGCGACGGGTGCGGTGCAGTAGTCGCTCCCACCCGGCGATCGACTCCTGGAAGCGGAGCTCGGCCTCGTCGTCGTCGTTGCGTGCCCGCGCGAGGAGACCCTGCACGCACGCCAGGCGCGGCACCAGGGTGTCGGGGAAGTCGCTCGGCCGCACGGGCTCGAGCACGGTCGCGCGCAGCTGCTCGGCGGCGGGCTCGAGCTCGCCGGAGCGAGCGAGGGCCTCGGCGAGCCGCAGACGCGTGAGGGGGCGGCTGATGGGCGCCCCGTCGATGAGCGCCCCGGCAAGCAGGGTGGCGGCGCGCGGGTTC
>JALYZL010000207.1 GCA_030948875.1 Actinomycetota bacterium | reverse complement strand
CTCGACGCGGGCGCGATCCGCTTCGACGCCCACGTCCAGGTCGCGCACTCCCCCTTCTTCACCCGCCTCGGTTGGAAGACGATCCGCCCCGACCCGATCGGCGGTATCCCCCACCTGCTCATGCGCTGGCCCGTGACCCGGATCGCCGACCACGCCGAGGCCACCAAGGAGTCGCTCGGCGAGCTCATCGGCCGGGTTCTCCCCCACGACCGCTGGCGCGGCGATGACGGGGTCCCGATCGCCGGCTCGGACGTGGTCGCGTGCACCGACGCCATCATCCCCTCGATGGTCGATCGCGAGCCGAGCTGGGCGGGATGGTGCGGGATGCTCGTAACCGCCAACGACCTCGCGGCGATGGGCGCATCCCCGGTCGGCGTCCTCGACGCCGTCGGGGGTCGCGACGCCGCCCACGTGGCCCAGGTGCTCCGCGGCATCCGCGACGGCGCCGAGGCGTTCGGGCTCCCGGTGCTGGGAGGCCATACACAGCTTGGTGTGCCCGGAGCGCTGACCGTGACCGGCCTCGGTCGCGCCAGCGAGCCCGTGCCCGGCGGCGGCGGGAGCCCCGGCGACGCCGTGTGGCTATGCGCCGATCTCGACGGCCAGTGGCGTCCGGGCTACCACGGGCGTCAGTGGGACTCGACCTCGGGGCGCACGCGAGACGAGCTGCGGCCGATGCTCGACCTGGTGCGCCAGACGCAGCCCCGCGCTGCCAAGGACGCTTCGATGGCCGGCATCGTCGGCACCGTCGCGATGCTCGCCGAGGCGTCGGGATGCGGAGCGGAGATCGAGATCGCCCGGATCCCGCGCCCCGAGCGAGCGCTGATGGCGGACTGGCTGACCTGCTTCCCCGGCTTCGCCGTCGTCCTTGCCCAGGCCCCCCGTGCTGCCGCCCCTCGCGGCGGCGGCACCGTGTGCGCCCGGTGCGGCCATCTGTCGACGCAGGGGGGCGTTCGCCTCAGATGGCCAGATGACGAGATAACGACCGCGATCGCCACCGATGCGATCACCGGTCTCGGACCCGTTACCGGAGGATGCCCATGACCGAACTCACAATTGCCGCCGCGGCTGCGCCGTTCAGCCGCGACATGGACCGATGCCTGCGCACCATCGAGGATCTCATCGCACGCGCGCGCCTGCAGCAGGTGGATCTCCTCGTCCTCCCCGAGGCGGCGCTCGGCGGCTACGTCGAGTCGCTCTCGGGCGACGCCGAGCCCCCGCCCGCGCTCGACCCCACCGGGCCCGAGCTGGCGCGGGTGGCGCAGCTCGCCGGGGACATCGTGGTGTGCGTCGGGTTCTGCGAGGAGGGCGAGGCCGGCGCCCGCCATAACGTCGCCGCCTGCGTCTCCGGCGAAGGTCTCCACGGTCTGCACCGCAAGGTTCACCTCCCGCTCGACGAGCACCGCCTCACGACGCCGGGCGACAGCCTGGAGGCCTTCGACACCCCGGTGGGCAGGCTGGGCATGCTCATCTGTTACGACAAGGCGTTCCCCGAGGCGGCTCGCACCCTCACGCTCGACGGCGCCGAGATCCTCTGCTTTCTGTCGGCCTGGCCCTCCAGCGCCTCGAACGCGGCACCCCGGCTCGAGGACGACCGCCAGTGGCGGCGCGCCGAGCTGTGGGACCGGGCACGCGCGGCCGAGAACTCCTTGATCGTCGCCTCGGCCAACCAGACCGGGAGCTTCGGGAAGCTGAACTTCCTCGGCGGCGCCCGGATCGTCGGTCCCGGCGGCGACGTGCTCGCGCGCACCGGCGTGCAGGCGGGGCTCGCCCTGACCACGCTCGATGTCGCCGAGACCCTCGAGCGGGCCCGGCGCGCGCTGTCGCCGATCAGAGACCTGCGCCCTGACCTCTACCGCGTCGCCGAGCCCGTCCCCTACGCCTGACCGATGCCCTCGGTCGAGTTCAACCTCCGCTGGCCCGACGGCGCCGTTCAGCGCTGCTACTCACCCTCGACCGCGATCGAGCAGGTGCTCGTAGAGGGCGGCGCGTACCCGGTGGGCGAGCTCCTGCGCCGCTGCCGCGCCGGCCTCGAGCGCGGCAGCGAGCGCGTGCGCGAGCAGCGTGGCTTCGCATGCACCGCCGCCGCGGAGCAGCTTGCCACGATCGAGGGCCGGGCGGGCTCGATGGCGGCCGGTGACGACGCCACGGTG
>JALYZL010000499.1 GCA_030948875.1 Actinomycetota bacterium | reverse complement strand
CTACGATTGGGTGCATGTCGCTCATGAGCCCTGAAGTGTGGCTCAACGCGACGATCTCACCGAAGGTCGCGCGGCACTGGCAGGCGCCGGGACGAGCGAGCCTTTCGCGGCGGCCACTGGTGGGGTCCCAGAGCTCTCCAGACCTTCGACCCCGACCTTGACGACCTCCAGCGCCAAGTCCTCGACCTCCTCGGCCTACCCACCGACGCCTACCTCACCGCACCCGACTCCTGATCGCCCTCACCAGATCGAGGCTGGGGGGAGATATCCGATCCGAGAAGCGCGGAACGAGAGGCTTTAGGGTTCTATCTTCAGTAGCCGGTTATCTGAAGTAGACGTTGGCCGCGCAACGGTTTCTGCTGCAACGAGCGTGGTTGGGATCCCCGGGTACTTGGGATAATCACAGTGCGTCGAGGAACGCGAGGATGGTGTCGGGGGCCCGGTATCTGCCCGGTGGGGTTCCGGTTGGTGCGGTGCGGTCGATCGCGCGTTGCTTCATCTTGTTGTCGGCGTGGAGATACATTTCGGTTGACTTGGTGCTTTCGTGGCCGAGCCACAGTGCGATCGTGAAGATGTCGATGTTCGCGGCTCGCATCATCATCGCATTGGTGTGTCTGAGCACATGTGGGGTGACGTGCTTGGTCTGAAGCGATGGGCAGTGCTGTGCCGCGAGAGCGGCGTGTTTGGAGAGTAGCCAGGCGACTGCGGCAGGGGTCAGCGGCCCTCCGCGCCGGGTCGGGAATAGGGGATCCTGTCCTTCGCCGCGGCGCTCGTCCAGCCAGCTGCGGAGCACCGCGACGGTCTCACCGGTGAGCGTGGCGCAGCGTTCCTTCCTTCCCTTCCCCATCACGCGGACGTGCGCGCCGGTGCTCAGGCTCATGTCGCGGACGCGCAGGCCGGTGAGCTCTGAGACGCGCACGCCGGTTTGGATCGCCAGGAGTAGGAGCGCGTGGTCGCGTCGCCCGAGCCAGGTCGTTCGGTCAGGCGCGCGCAGCAGCGCTCGGATCTCGTTCTCGTCGAGGTAGGAGATGAGTGTGCTCTCGTGTCGTTTGGAGGGGATCTCGATGACTCGTGCGATCGTGTTGGCGTGCTCGGGGTGGCGCAACGCGGAGTAGCGGTAGAGCGAGTGGATTGCCGCTAGGCGCGCGTTGCGCGTCCGGGGACTGTTTCCGCGCACGCGCTCGAGGTGCTCCAGGAACGAGCCGATGAGCTCGGCGTCAAGGTCAGCGAAGTCGAGCCGGCACGGTGGCGTGCCGGTCTGCTCGTGCGCGAAGCGCAGCAACAGTCGCAGCGTGTCGCGGTATGCCGCGATCGTGCGCGGGCTGGCATTCTTCTGAGTCATCAGCCGGTCAGCGAAAAACGCCTGTAGTGTCGGCGCGAGAAGACTCATGACTGCGCTCCCAGTACGCGGTCGAGCCTGCCTGCGACGAGTGCCATCAAGTCCGGTGCTGCACTTAGATACCAATACGTGTTCTCCGGTGCCAGATGTCCGAGGTATGTGGAGAGCAGTGGCAGCTGTGCGTCGATATCCTGCCCGGTCTGATGCCAGCTCTGCAGCGTGCGAACCGCAAAAGTGTGTCTGAGATCATGTGGCCTTGGACGGGCTCTATGGCCGCGCCCTTCCAGGCCCGCTCGCGAGATCAGCTTCTGGAACGTGTGGTTGAACGTGCTGCTCGAGACCCGGTCGCCGTGGATGGACAGGAAGAACGCCGCGCTCTTGGGTTGGGGGAAGTCGCGCTCGCGCAGACGCGCGTAGTCGCTGAGCGCCTGGGTCGTGGAGTTGTGCAGCGGCACCTCGCGCTGCTTCTTGCGCTTGGCGGCGCGCACGTGAAGAGCGCCGTCGCGCAGGTCAACGTCCGCGCGGTCCAGCCCGCGTGCCTCGCCTGACCGCAGGCCAGTGGCGGCCAGCAGCCCGACCAGGGTCTGGAAGGTCGCGGCCTGCAGCGCTGGGGTGAGCATCTGCGCGGCGTCCATCAGCGCCGTGATCTCGGCCGTGGAGTAGATGTACGGCGCCACGCGCACTTGGTGGCCGGGGAGCAGATCCTTGGCAGGTACCTCGCTGGCGGGGTCGATCGTGGACAGGTAGCGCGCAAAGCCGCGCACCGTCCCCAGTCGCTGGCGCCAGGTGTAGGGGCGGGCTTGCGCGGGCAGCTTCGCCCACGTCAGCGCGACGTCGGTCGTGATCCGCTCGGCACCCGCGCGCTCGGCGAAGTCGACGAAGCTCTCCAGGAGCTCTCCGGCGCCGAGCAACTCCCAGCCGAGCTTGCGGCGGATCGCCAGATAGTCCCCCAGCGCGCTGCGCAGCGCGCTCATGACTGACCTCCCGGCCACGGCGCCGCGAGCGAGCGCAACGCAGTCCGGTCGACTTTGGCGTAGATCGCTGTGGTCTTGAGCTGATGATGGCGCAGCACCTGCGCGACCTCCGGCAGCGAGGCGCCCTCACGCAACATCACAGTCGCGGCGGTGTGCCGCAGGCGGTGCGCGCCGACCGGCGGGACGGCGGCCCTCACACAAGCGTCGCGGACCACTCGACGAACCGCGCTCGGATGGAGTGGCCCAGCAGGCGCGATGACCTTCAAGAACACCTCGCGGAATTCGCTGCGCGGACGGCAGCGCAGATAGCTGACGAGCGCGCGGCCGACATCCACCGGCAGCGGCAGCTGGTCGTGACGTCCGCCCTTGCCGTGGACCACGATCGTCCCGCGACGCCAGTCCACATCATCAAGCCCGAGCGCGGCGACCTCACCGGCCCGCAACCCTAGGCGCACCATCAACAGCAGGATCGCGTAATCCCGGCGCCCCACCATCCGCCGGCGATCGCAGCTCGCCAAGAGCTTGGCGACCACCCCCGGCTCCAGGCCCCGCGGGAGCGAGCGATCACGCATGTCAGCGACCCCCGGGACGGCCCACACCAGCGACGTCGAGATCAACCCCGCCACATGCAGATATCGCAGCAGCGGACGCAGAGAGGCCACCAGATTCCTCGCCTCCCCAACACTTCGCCGCAGGCACTCGAGCGCCAGGAAGTCGCTCACATCCGCCGTGCATAACCGCTCGAGCGCCACCCCCGGCGGGTACTGCTCCAAGAACAACCGTGCCACCGCCTGGTACTTGACGATCGTCAACCGCGCCAGCCCCCGCTCGCACCGCAGATACCGACAATACTCCGCCAGCAACTCCTCAAGCGGCCCTCCCACAACGCTAGGCGCGGACGCCGGCACGACCTCAACCTCACGCAGATACTCAAGCGGCAGCCGCACACTCCGCGAGGACACCAACGTCACAAACCCAGCCGCCCGCCGCGACGCGACGAACTGGTCCGCACGGGCGGCAGTCAACTCCCCGGGGACCAAGCCCTCACGCTCAAGCCAGAGGCTGAGATGACCCAACTGCCGCACCCTGATGTTCGCCGAAAGAGCAGTAAACCCCCGAGCCGACAGCCATTGCTCAAACCCCGCCGAATAGGGCGCCAACACCCCCGAAACCTTCGAAACAACAACCGACCTGCCCATCAATGCCTCCTGTCCGATCGCTCGAAACCAAACAGGAGCCCCCATCGGCTGCCTCGGCAATTATCCCAAGTACCCGGGGATCCCAACCACGCTCGTTGCAGCAGAAACCGTTGCGCGGCCAACGTCTACTTCAGATAACCGGCTACTGAAGATAGAACCCGTTATCCGAAACTCGGGATAACGGGTTCACGCGGATGCCGTTCTCGAAAGATCTCGCGCCGAGCCACGCCCGGGGTCGGGCTGCGCGGGATCTACGCCTCGATCCTCGCCGGGCTCGGCGGCCAGCCCAAGTTTCACTGCTCGGTCCTGATCCCCCAAGCCCAGGACTTTCTCGCCGGTGAGAGCGCCGAGCGCGGCAAACAAGTCGTGCTCGTGATCGACGAGGCGCATCTGCTCGGCGCCGAGGCCCTCGAAGGGCTGCGCTGCCTGAGCAACACTGGGATGGACCAGCACG
>JALYZL010000199.1 GCA_030948875.1 Actinomycetota bacterium | reverse complement strand
GATCTCCGCCGGCACGACCGCGAGAGCGTGCGCGGCACCCGGGGCGGCCGCGAGCACCGCCCGCGCGCCAGGACCCTGGTCGATGTTCGAGAGCGCGTGCCCCCACGCCGCGAGATCGTCAACGTAGCTCTGTATCCAGCGTGTGCCGGCGCTACTGAGCTCTAAGAGCACCGGCTGCCCAGCGGACGCTATCGCCGCCTGCGTCACGGTGAGCGGCTTGGGCGCTCGGAAGCGGAGCACGGCCACTCCGGACGAGGCGGCACGCAGCGTGGCGACGAATCCTGGAGGGGGTGCTTGGTCAAGGGCGCCGCCCGGCACGACGACGTCGAGCTCTTGGATTCTCGCGCCTGCGGGCATCGCTATCAGCCCCTGCCCGTAGAACTCGAGGGCGGCAGCGTCGTAGGCCGGGTTGACCACCACCTCCCGCGCCAGCCCCGGCCGCCCGAGCAGGCGAGACACGGCGCGCCAGCCGGTGCGCTGAAGCGCCGGCGTCCGCTCGACCTTGGCGGTCACGCCGACCCCGGCGACGACAACCGCGGCAAGGGCCGCGAGCGCTAGGAGCTTTGGCCTCGCGAGCGCGAGCCCACCGCCAAAAGCGATCGCCACCGGGATCCAGGCGGCGATCACGTTCCGATCGAAGAAGTAGTCAAGCGGTGTGAGGGAGAGCGCCAGCGGAATGGCGATCGCCAGCAAGCCGACGATCGCGGCGACCCGCACTCCGCGGTGCGCGCGGGCCTGCGGAGTCGCGAGCACGAGCCCCAGCCCGAGCAGCACCCCGACGACGCCGAGCGTCCCCCAGTGTCCGCCCGGAGGCGCGGCATTCGTATCGATCAGGCTCGCGTTCGCGCTCACCAGCTCCCGCAGCACGTGCCCAACGCGTCCGCCGATCGGCATCCCGCCGATCCACGCCGTGCGTCCGTTGCTCTCCTGGGCATGGGCGAGGGGAAGGAGCGCCAGTCCGGCGAGCACGACAGGGGCGAAGGCGAACCCGACGTCCCGCCGGCGCCCGGGCAGCAACCACAGGAGCGCGCATAGCTCCGCGACGACGATGAACACGCCGAAGTAATGCGTCACCAGCACCAGACAGCACACGGCGGACCAGGCCGCCAGGGATCCCCGCGTGGGCCGGTGCCACGCCCGCACGCACAACCAGAACGACATCGACGCCAGCAAGGTGAGCAGCGCGAAGGCGCGAGCCTCCTGCGAGTACCAGATGAGCATCGGATTCACCGCCACCACGGCCGCGGCAAGCACTCCCGCCCGCGCCGAGATCGCCTCGCGCGTCGCCGCCCACGTGAACCAGATCGTCGCCACCCCAGCGACCGCAGACAGAGACCGCACGCCCGTCTCGGTGACCCCGCCCACGCGGGTCCAGATCCAGGCGAGCACGTAGTACAAGGGCGGAGTCGCCTCCTGCTTGTCCACAATCGTGAACACGTGCCAGAACGAGCCCTTGATCACCACCGTGGTGGCGATCTCGTCGTACCAGAAGCTCTGAGCGCCGAGTCCCCAGAAGCGAAGGCCGGCGCCCAAGACCAGCACCGCGACCAGCGCCAACGTGTCAACGCCAACCGAGGACAGCCAGCGGCGCGACGGGACGGCAGGCTGCGCGAGGCTCGTCACGGCAGGTGAGACTAGCGTCCCTCAGCGACCGACCTGCAACCGCGTCAGGCCCGTCTCACCCCTTGTCGCCCGGCTCCGCCCGCGACCGCCTCCGCTTAGCCCCGCGCCACATCGACGGCGCCGCGGCAGCGTCCTGGTACACCCGCCAGGTCGCCTCGGCCGCCTCTGGCCACGTCCACGGCGGTGGCGCCGGCGCCGGGCGCTCGGCGACCTCCGCGGCGGCAACGAGTGCGTCGAGGTCGTCGACCTCGACGAAGGTCGCGCGAGTGTCGAGCACTTCCCGCAGCGCCGGAACGTCGCAGGCGACCACGGGCGCACCGCACGCGAGCGCCTCGACCGGCGGCAGGCCGAAGCCCTCGTCGTCGCTCGGGAACACCAGCGCGTGGGCGCCCGTGTAGATCGCCGCAAGCTCGTCGTCGTTGACGCCACCCGTGAGGGTCACGTCGGGGAGCTCCCTGGCCCAGCGCCCGGTGTCGCCGGCGAGGACCAGGGGCATCGACCGCGACGTCCGCGCCAGCGCCGCCACCCGCTTGCGCGGATCGGGCCGCTTGAGCCCCCCCACCCAGAGCAGATACTCGCTGGGCAGGCCGTAGCGCTTGCGCACGGCCGCGACCTCCTCCTCGGGGCGGGGATGGAAGGGGGGCGCCGCCGCCTCGGCGATCACCACCAGGCGGTCGCTCGGGATCTCGAGGTGGGTGATGGCGTCGTCGGCGACCGCGCGGGTGGGCACGATCACCCGCACCGCGCGCTGAACGGCCAGGTAGCGCAGCCGGAAGCGAAGCCCCGAGCGCAGATATTCGCCGCGGCGCTTGAGCGGAATCAGGTCATGCAGGGTGACGACCATGGGCACGGGCGAGCGCAACAGGGCGCCGTCGATCCACGGGGCGTGGAAGACATCGAACCGGCGCGGATCGTGAGACTCGACGACGTCCCCGTGCCCGTTCTCGCGCAACGCGTCGAGCAGGCAGCGCGCGTAGCGGCCGACGCCGCGAGAGTCGGCTGCGGGGCGGCTGTCGAAGGCGACCCTCACGGCGCGATGAGCGCCTCCACGCGGTCGACGTAGTCCTCGACGAAGAACCGCCGTGCGCTCTCCCGCGCCGCCGCGCCCATCTCGGCCCGGCGCGAGATCACCTCGAGCACCGCGGCGGCGAGGAGGTCTGGCTGACCTGGGGGCACGAGGCGCCCGGTGACGCCGTCCTCGACGACCTCAGGCAGTCCGTCGACCCGGCTCGCCACCACCGGCGTGCCGACGGCCATCGCCTCGGAGAGCACGGTCCCGAAGGGCTCGACTCGAGACGGGAGCACGAGCACGTCGAGGTGGCGCATGAGGCCCGGCGCATTCGCGCTCCAGGGATGGTGCTCGACCTCGGTCGCCTCGCGCACCGAGCGAACGTAGTCGGGGTCGGCGCCGTAGGGATCGTCGCCGACCATGACGATCCGCGCACCGGGCGCGCCGGCCCGGATCGCGGGCGCCGCCTGGACCAGGTCGAGCGGGCCCTTGCGCGGCTCGAAGCGACCGATGAAGCCGACCACGGGGCCGTTCCCGGTCGGCCAGGGCGGGGTGGCCGCCGGTGGATCGGGATCGACGGGCCCGTACACGACCTGTGCCGCCAGCCCGTGCAGCCGCGCCGCGACCGCGCCCGAGGCGGCGAGCACGGTGTCGGCGCGACGCCAGAACGGAGGTACGCGCTCGACCATGTCGTGGACATGGAGCACGCGCCGGGGTCCCCGGGGGAGCGCGGGCAGGAGCCGGCCGCAGACGGCGCCGTTCAGATACACGACGCTCGCGTCGCGCGCGAGCGTCCGGGCGTGACGCCAGGAGCGCACAGCGCGGGCGCCGCTGCGCGGCAGGAGACCGCCGAGCGGGAGCGAGTGCCACGCGTACCCGGCGTCGAGGGCGGCGTCGCGCAGGGGCCCGGCACCGGGAGTAGTCAGGGCGATCGACCAGCCGCGGCGCTTCAGTCCGGCAAGCAGCCGCAACAAGCAGGTCTCCGCGCCGCCCGGGTGGTCGACTGGTGCAACCGCTATCAGCCGGCGACACATACCGCGACGATAGCCCTGCCGATCCCCGAATGTCGCGCGGGTCTAGATTCGTTCGCCTTGAAGGACTACTTCGAAGATCTCTGGGAGCGGCTCCCCGACGACCTCGAGCCCCTCGACCTGGCGCTCCGCCGCGACTTCCTGCTGGGATCGAAGATCGCCCCCGGCGAGCGCGCACTCGACCTCGGGTGCGGCGCGGGCGACTTCACGGCCATGCTCGCGGACGCGGGCACCCAGGTCGTCGGTGCCGACGTGGCCGAGGCCGCGCTTGCCCGCGCCCGGTCCGCTCACCCCGAGCTCGCCTTCATCCTCGTCCCCCTCGACGGCCCGCTCCCCTTCGCCGACAACAGTTTCGCACTCGTGTGGGCGAGCGAGGTGATCGAGCACGTCGCCGACACGGCGCGCTGGCTCTCTGAGGTGCGCCGGGTGCTCGCCCCCGGCGGTCGCCTCCTCCTCACCACTGCGGCGCACGGCCGCGTGGCGATGGCGCTGCGCGGTGTCGAGCGCTATTCCGAGCCGCTCGGCGATCACCTGCACCTCTACACGCGCCACTCGCTCCTCGAGCTCCTCGACGAGTTCGGGTTCTCCGAGGTCGAGGTTCGCGCCGGTGGCGGCGTGCCGCCGCTGCGCCGGCTGCTGCTCGCGCGCGCCCTACGCTAGACGCCCCGTGCGCGTCCTCATCGACACGACTTACGCGTCGCGCGCGCCCCAGTCGGGAACCGGCATCTACATCGAGCGGCTGTGCGCGGCGCTGGCGGCGCTCGGCGGGGTCGAGGTGGTACCGGCCTGCAACCGGCGCCGCCCGCCCCCCGCGGGCGGCGGCAGCGGCAGCGTACGCAACCTCCTCGCCGACGAGCGCTGGAC
>JALYZL010000183.1 GCA_030948875.1 Actinomycetota bacterium | reverse complement strand
CCCCCCGACCGACGCTCCCGGCCACCGGCCGTGCTGCTGCAATCACGAACCACGAGTCCTCTCGTCGGCCTGCCGTGGGCAAGACTCCACTCCTCCTTCGGACAGGGCGATGGGTGAAGCGGAAGGCGGAGCAGTGCCTCTCAGTCGGCGACGAAGCAGAACTAGCCGTCGTCCCGCCGAGCCGAAGAGCCGCACCGGTGGCGAGCCGCTGCGCGGCGCTGCCTCGCTGCTGCTTTTCGTCCCGAAGCGGAAGTCCACCTACCTGGCGCTAGTCAGTCCACCAGTCGCGCTGACCCTCGACGTCTTCGCGCAGATTGTCGCCGAGGTTGGGCGCGCCGATGACGATGATCTCGAGGCCCCCCGGCCCGGCCTCGTAGCCTCGCCACGTACCGGGCGGGACGCGCACCGCGTCCCACTCCTTGAGCTCGACGATCTTGTCGTCGAGCTTCATCCGCCCGCTCCCGCGCAGGACCACGTATACCTCCTCCTGCTTTCGGTGCGTGTGGCCGTACGGAAAGCGATAGCCGGGCGGGACGCGCTGGTAGCTCAGGCCGGATTTCTCGAGCTCGAGCGCGTCGCTCGCCGAGCGGAACTCCAGGTCCGGCGCGCCGTCAAACCTGGACCCGAGATCCTCCAGATCCTCCTTGAGGTTCCTGAGCGTGAACGGCACGGCGCAATCCTATGGCACCCCTGAGCTAACGGCTACGCGCCGATGGCCGACCCGCCTCATGATCTGCTGGCTTCTCCGTTAGCACGGATGGAGAAGCCAGCTCGGGGTTCGCTTGGAGTTCTGCTTCGACGAGCCGGCACCGCGAGGCCGCAAGCACTGCGTCGTTAACGCGAGTAACACCGGGTATACTTCTTGCATGGCGAAAGTGATGATTTCTCTCCCCGATGAGCTGCTCGCCCGAGTGGATGCCCGCGCCAGCGAGCGCGGCAGCACCCGGAGCGCAACGATCCGTGAGCTTGCCGAGGCCGCGTTCGGTCAGCGCGAGCGTCATCTCGCACAGCGCATGACCGAGCTCGACGGACATGCGACGGGCCACGGCGGTGACGTCGTCGGCAAACTGAAGGCCGGACGACCAGCTTGACGTTCCTCGACGCCAGCGTCCTGCTCGCCGCCGAGGATGTCGACGACGCACACCACGACGCATCGGCAACTCTGCTCAAGACCGGTGTCCTGAGCACGCTCGATCTGGCGGTCTACGAGGTCACGAATGTCGCGGAGCTGCGCTGGCGTGATCCGTCGACGAGCCTGCGCCTGCGGGAACGCGTGTGGGCGATCGCTGAGTTGGGGATCCTCGTCCGGGTCGACCAGCCGCTCGCTGAACGCGGCGCTCAGATCGCACGACAACACGGGTTGAGTGCTTACGACGCCGCATACGTCGCCGGCGCCGAACGCCTCGGCGTCGCGTTGGCCAGCTGCGACGAACGAGATCTCATCTCACGCGGGCTCGCGCGTTCGCCAACAGATCTCCTCTCGAGCTCACAGGCAGAGCCACCTCCGGAACCGGACTAACGGCAGCCGCCACCGTCAGATCAGTCGTCATGGCGGCTTCGCCACCCGCGGGGAATGAAATTGTCGTGATCAGCCGAAAGACGGTGCATCCTACGGGACAGGCATTTCTGAGCAGAGCGGGGGCAACAGAGCTGGTAGGCGCGGTCGTTCTGGCCGCCTGAGCATGTCTCCGGATGGGCCATCCGGTTTTGCGGCGGTGTGCTTCACGTCGGCACGAGCCTGCTGCGACCCGGTCGTAGCGCCGCTGGTGGTTGCGCCGGCTCGGGGCTCTCGGCGACGAGCTGGCTCGCGCGACGCTCGTGACCGAACACAAATTCGACACCACGCCAAACCGCGATGCAGGGCAGGGCATGTCGCTCGAATGGTCGCTGATTTCCTCCTCGCCAACGGCTGGTCGCCAGCGCGGGCCGGACGAGGCAGACCGGGTCGGCCTCTGCCCTGCGACCACCGCGGAACCTGGGCTAGCCGGTAGGCAAGCGAGCCACACGCGCCGATCTAGGACGAAGCGCGCGCTCGGTCGCTACCGAGTTCTACTTCTTCTGGTTACCACGCGTACCGCTCGCCTTCGTAGCGGCCGCCTTGCCCGCCTTTTTGGCTGCGTTGCCAGCCAGCCGCACCGCCGATGCTGCGCTGCTGACCGCACTGCCCGCGGCGCGCTTTGCCTGGCTCGCCGATTCTCCGGCAGCACGACTCTGCCGGGTCCCGGCAGCTTTCTTTCCCGCCGCTTCAGACTGCGCCCTGCTCCGGTTTCGTTCACGCGTGGCTGCAGCCTTCTTCGCCGCTGCCGACCGATCTGCCTTGCTTTGCGCCATCACGATTCTCCTGTCTGCGTTTGACATGCATGCGACCAACAGATGGGATACCCGAGCCGAGGAATCGACAACCACTCGTCCTAATCGTAGGGTGGCGGTCGTGTCAGAGCGACCGGCGGGTCCGCTGCCCGCAGCGGCAGGCGTCTCATTCCGAAGGCTCTACGAACGACGGTCCTCTATAGGGCAAGGGCATTTCCGCAGCTGTTGACGTCGGTCACGGTCCGTAAAGCTCGCAAGGGCAAGGCAAGGTGAAGCTGAGGCAGCGCTTCGAGTGGGTTCTTCGCTCGACCGAATGCGAGTTGCCCCCGGTACCGGATCGACGTATTGCTGTCCACGTCGCCTTCCAGCGCCTCATGCGGTCGTGACAGCATCGCCGAGTGGCCGTGGGCGCCGAAAGGCCGTGTGTCACAGGTCGATTCTCCGGCGCGAATGCGACGAACTGCCCTCTGGTAACTTTCATGCGGGCCTCCAGGGTAGGGGAGGCAGGTATCGCAAGGACTGTCCACGGAGGAAAGCGGCTCGCATGTCAAACTTCGCGTTCGCTGAGCACATGAAGACCGAGAGGCTGACGGTCCACGTTCTGTGGATGACCACGGGGCTCGGCTGCGACGGGGACTCGCTCGCGATGACGTCTGCTACTAGCCCGAGTATCGAGAGCCTGGTCACCCAAGCGATCCCGGCGGTGCCGAACATTGTTTTGCATAACCCGGTGCTCGCCTACGAGAACGGCGCCGAATTCATGCAGGCCTGGTATGACGCGGAGGACGGAAAGCTCGACCCGTTCGTGCTCGTTGTCGAAGGAGCGCTCGGGAATGAGCGGATCAATGGCGAGGGTCACTGGTCGGGTCTGGGAGACAACGCCCTTACGGGCCAGCCGATCACAACAAACGAATGGGTAGATCGCCTGTCGCCCACAGCCGCCGTCGTCGTCGCTGTCGGAACGTGCGCGACCTACGGAGGCATCCCGGCGATGAAGAACAACCCAACGGGAGCGATGGGCCTGCCTGATTACCTGGGCTGGAAATGGAAGTCGAAGTCCGGTCTTCCAATCGTGTGCATCCCGGGATGCCCGGCGCAGCCAGATAACATGACTGAGACGCTCCTGCTCCTGGCGCTGCATTTTGCTGGGCTGGCGCCGGCCCCGGAGCTCGACCCGCAACTGCGGCCGAACTGGTTGTTCGGACGGACTGTGCGGGAGGGCTGTAACCGTGCCGGGTACACCGAGCAAGGCAAGTTCGCAGACGAGTATGGCAACGACACTCGTTGCTTGGTAAAGCTCGGTTGCAAGGGTCCCGTGGTCAAGTGCAACGTTCCCACCCGCGGCTGGATCAATGGCGCCGGCGGATGCCCCAACGTGGGTGGGATCTGCATCGCCTGTACGATGCCGGGCTTTCCGGACAAGTACATGCCCTTCATGGATCCTGACATCTGGGGCAACGCTGCCGCGGACGTCCAGCGGTTCACGTATGGCCCCCTCTTTCG
>JALYZL010000492.1 GCA_030948875.1 Actinomycetota bacterium | reverse complement strand
GCTCCTTACGTGATTGCTAGTGGCTCGAGACCGCGGTACCGAGATAGATAGCGGTCAAGATGGCAAAGATGAAGGCCTGGAGGCCGGCGATGAGCACGGCCTCGAAGAGGAAGATCGCGATCCCGATGGGCAGCAGGAACCAGGACACAACCTGAAGGCCGACGAGGACGCCGAGCTCCCCGCCCATGAACGCGATCAGCAAGTGGCCGGCAAGCAGGTTCGCCCACAGCCTGACGGTCAGCGAGATCAGCCGCAGGAAGTTCGACAAGAACTCGATCCCGAAGATCAGCGGCACGATCGGGCCGGTGACGCCGCTCGGCATCAGGCTCTTGAGGTAACCGATCGGACCGTGGTGCTTGACGCCCTCGTAGATGGAGAGGGTCCACACGCTGAGCGCGAGGATCAGCGGGAACGCGACGTTAGTGTCCGCCGCATAGACTTGGAACGACGGGATGTTGACGCCGAACAGCTTGAACTTCTCCGTCGAGTCGACGGGCAGCGGGAGGTAGCCGATCAGGTTGCTGACGAGGATGAACACGAACAGCGAGGCGATCAAGGGGAAGTACTTCTTGGCGATCGTGTCGTCCGAGATGTTCTCCGTCGCCATCGTGCGCGTGAGGTCGTAGAACCCCTCAACCGCGACCTGGAGACGCCCGGGGCGGTCCCGCAACCGCTTGGAGATGTAAACCATCACGCCTAGGGTGATCCCGGCGGTAATGAGCAGGTAGAGGACGCCCTTGTTGAAGTCGATCGGGCCGAGCTTGAACCAGGTGTCGAGCTTGAACTCGTCGGTCGGCGAGAACACGCCGCTGGCGATGCTCGGCGCCTTGTGGGCCTTGAGCCCGAAGAGGATCACGAAGACGACGATCCCGCCTATCCACGCGCCGAGGACCGAGTAACCGATCTTCTTGCCCTTGCTCATACCCTTCCGCGGGCGGCCGGGTGCTGCCGCGGTCGCGCTCACGGCACGGCCCTCGGCGGCGGCGGGCCGCTCAGCAGCCTCACCGCAAACGCGATCGAGTACGTGGCGAAGATGACGATCGCGGCCGTCAGCCCGTCAGCGCGGTGGCCGGCGACGCCGGCAAGCACGATCGCGCCGGCGAGCAACCAGATCCGCACGAACGGCTCGAACAGGTTGAGGCCGAGCTGCCTGCGGAAATTGGTCGCGTCGTCAGACACCTTACCCAGCAGGCGCCGGTCGGTGGCGGCGATGATCCGCTGCAGGATCCACGCCCCCGCACCCACCAGGTAGCCGAACGCGGGTGCGCCAAGGGCAATCGCCGGAACGGACCCGATGGCCACGAGCACGACATCCAAATAGCGAGGGATCACCATCAACGGCTGCTCAGAGGCCGCGCCGACGCCTACCGCCAAGGGAGACCCCCCGGCTCGTCCCCGAGCGCCGTGAGGTGTGGGTCGTGGTCGTCGGGGCACGGTCGGAGGCGAGTCAAATCCGTGGAACCGGTGGCGGCTCGACAGGCGGCCCGGGTAATCCTATAGGCGATGCACGAAACATGACGGTTCATCAGACGTCCCGGAAGCGCTTGGCGACTACGACGATGGCGAGCGCGAAGCCAACGAAGAAGCCGGTTATGAACCCCGCCGCGAGTGAACCCGCCAGTACACCTAGGCCGGCACCGGCACCCGCGCAAAGCGCGTTCACCGCGAGCATCAGTGCCCCGGCGCCTGCTACGTCCCTTCCCGTCAGCGGAGGACGGCCATTCGTCATGATGTAAGTCAAGCTGGTTGAGCTGGAGGAGTTCGGACGGGTCCGTTACCTACCGGGTGGGCACGGGCCGTCAGCGTCTGCGGGGCAATCGGCACACTAGCGCGCTCGGGCCAAGAGCCGTCCGCTCGCAGGGGCCGTCGACCGGGATAGCGCCTAGCTGAGCGCGAGAGCAAGCGCGGGCGATCGCGCGACGATCGACGCCCGCCACGAGCGCGGTCAAGCGTCGAGCTCCGCCAGGCGACAGTGGAGCGACTCGCGCTTGGCCTCGAGCTCGGCCTCGAGCTGCTCGAGCTGAGCGCGGCGGCCGCGGACGAGCTCGAGCTGGGTGCCGACGTGCTCGAGCGCCTCGTCGAGGATCCGCCGCTGCTGCACGCTGCTCTCGGCGACCTTCCATTCGCGGCGCAGCTCGGCGCGCGCCGTCTCGGCCTCGAGCAGCTTCGAAAGCTGCTCGAGCGAGAGTCCCAGCAGGTCGCGGAGGCGCACGATCTCGCGCACGCGCTCGACGTCGGCCTGCGTGTAGCAGCGGTGCTTGCCCTGCTTGCGATCGGCGGCCCCGGGGAGCAGGCCGATCTCCTCGTAGTAGCGGATCGTGCGGGTGGTCGTTCCGATCAGCTCGGCGACCTCCCCGATCCGCAGCGGGCGCTCGGTATCGAGTGTGCTCACTCAGGTCACCGCGGCCTCGTGCGACGGCCGCGCCGCCGACACGACGGCCCCGAGCAGCGAGACCGCGGCCAGACACCAGAGCGCGGTGTGCATGTTGCCGATGAAGGGTGCCAACTGGTGGTTTGAGAGGTGGCGGGAGAGGCCCGAGAACACGCGGAAGAGAACCATCTTCGGCACCGAGGAGGTGATCACGGCGAGGACGAAGGCGATCGAGATCACCGCTCCCGTGTTCTGGACGAGCACGCGGGCGCCGGCCGCGATCCCGCGCCGGTGGGGCGGCACGACACCCATCATCGCCGCCGTATTGGGGCTGTTGAACATCCCCGAGCCGACGCCGACGATGAACAGGTAGATCCCCACGGGCACGTAGCTCGTGTCGCGCTGGAGCACGGTCATGAGCGCGAGCCCGGCGCCGGTGACGAGCATCCCGAGCGCGGCCATCGCCCGCGAGGAGCCGCGACGGTCCGCCCATACGCCGGCGAGCGGCGAGGAGACGAGCATGCCGAGGGCGAGCGGCGCCAGCTTGATGCCGGCGACGATCGGGGTGTCGCCCTGCGCGCCCTGGAAGTAGAAGACGAAGACGAACATGAGCGCGAAGCGGGCGAGCCCGTTGAGGAAGGCGGCGGCTGCCGCGGCCGAGAACAGGCGACTGCGGAAGATCCCGAGATCGAGCATCGGGGCCCGATGGTGCTTCTCGATCACGATGAAGGCGGGCAGGAGAACCGCCGCCGCGATCAGGCCGCCGAAAACGAGTGGGGAGCTCCAGCCCGAGATCCCGCCCTTGGAGATGCCGAGCACAAGCCCGGTCAGCCCAACCGTGAACGTGAGGGTGCCGGCCACGTCCCATTCCCGCTCGGCCTCGCGTCCGCTGATCTCGCGCAGGATCAGGGCGCCCCACAGGGTCCCGGCGAGGGCCAGCGGCACGTTGAACCAGAACACCCACGGCCACGAGATCGCCACCAGCGCGCCGCCGAGCACCGGCCCGATCACAAGCCCGACGGCGGCGACCATGGTGTTGGTGCCCATGGCCAGCCCGAGTTGCTCGCGCGGGAAGGCGTCGGTGACGATGGCGGCGGCGTTGGCGAAGAGGAAGGCACCGCCGATCCCCTGGAGGATCCGCCACAGGATGAGCTCGGTTCCGTTGGCCGCGAACCCGGCTCCCAGCGAGGCGAGCGCGAAGACGAGGAACCCTCCCACGTACGCCCGCTTGCGTCCGAACTGGTCCGACAGGCGACCCGCGCTGAGCACGAGCACGGTCGAGGCGATTATGTAGACGAGGATCACCCACACGAGCTCGAGCAAGCTCGTGTGGAGGCTGCGCTCGAGGTCGGGTAGGGCGATGATCAGGGTGCCCGAGTTGATCGTGGCGAGCAGCATTCCCAGGCTCGTGCACGACAGGGCCCACCACTTGTACGTCCCGTGGTCGGCATGGACACCGAACGAGCGGCGCGACGAGACACCGCGGCGACGGACGGGGTTTTTCGTCTGAACACGCTCAAATAACGCCGGCACTAACACCTCCGCAACTGCACCAACTGCAACCTTACGTAAACGTAAGGATAGCGCAGCACAGCGGCCGGCGGCGCCGGGCTTCATGCCTCGTAGGCGGCCACGGTCGCCAGAATCACGAACGCGGCGACCAGCGCGACCCCCTCGAACACGGTGGCCTCGCCGTCGCCGGTGATCTGCCAGACGATGATCGCCGTGCCCGCCAGGGCGCCGATGTACACGGGCGCGAGCGAAAAGGTGAGCCGGGTCGCCAGCAGCAGCGAGACGATCACCATCGCCGGATAGAGGAAGGCGGCGATCTGGGCGACGGAGTTCTTTACCACCGACATTGCCAGCTCGGACTTGCCGCGGTAGGCGAGCGCGATCCCCACCGCGTGCTCGACGCCGTTCCCGGCGATGGCGACGATGACGAGACCGGCGAACGCCTTGGCGATGTGGAGCGTGCGAATTGTCGGCTGCAGCGCGTAGACGAACCAGTCCGAGACGAACGCCGAACCGATGCCGCCGGCGACGAGGAGCACGATGCCGGTGGTCAGGGAGAGTCGCGAGGCGGCCCGGGGGCCCTCGTCGGTCGGCGCGCGCAGATAGGGCACGAGCCAGGACGCGTACACGACGAGGATGGCCACGGCGCCGATGACAGAGATCGCACGCACGTGATGGCTGGCGGGATCGTGGGCGGAGTCGGCGAGGCCGATGAGGATGATGATGAGCGTCGAGATCAGCAGCAGGGTGGCGGTGTCGTTGGGAAGCCGCGACCCGAACCGCATCACGCCGTCGGAGGCGCGGGCGGCGCCCACCACGATGACGAGACCGAGCACGAGCAGCGCGTTGACGAGGATCGACCCGAGGATCGCCGTCTGCGCGATCACCAGCTGGCCGGCCTGGAGCGCGAAGAGAACGACGAAGAACTCGGGCAGGTTGCCGAGCGTGGCCTGCATGACGCCGGTGATCGAGGCGCCGAAGCGCTCCCCGACATGCTCGACGGAGAAGCTCACGAGCCACGCCAGGCCGACGAGGGCGATCGTCGCGAACGCGAATGTGACCCCACTGGGCACGCCGCTCGCGTACCGGCTCACGCCGGCGGCGACGGTGGCGATGGCGATGGCGCAGAGCGCCAGGCGCTCGACTCGCGTTAGCCCCAATACCGTGGAACCGCCTACCGACCCGTCATCACTGTGTCTGCGTCCGAGTACGCCGGCGCACAGCAGCACAGCAGGACGAGCGGGTCAGGACCACGACTCCAGAGCTTGTGTGGGGTGCCCGGCGGGATCACCACGCAGTCGCCGGCTTTGACCTCCGCCTCGTCCTCGCCGAGGCGCATGGTTCCCGAGCCGGACGTGAAGTAGTAGATCTCCTCCGCCTTGGGGTGGAAGTGCTCGGCGGTCTCGCCCGCGGGCGGCAGCGTTGCCTCGGCCAGGCTCTGATTACGGACCGCCGTCCACGCCGGTCCCGCGAGCTCGCGGATGGTCGAGCCGTCGACGGTGACGAAGGCCTCGAGCTGATCGAGTTGTGCGATCTCCATAGCGCCGGGTCACACCGTCTCGAACTCGCCGGTCTCGACCTCGCGCTCGACGCGAACCTCGATCTCCTGCTCGCTCGTCGCGGGCTCCGCCCGCCGCAGGTCCCGCACGCGCAGCCGCTTGAACTTGACGATCTCGAGCACGTAGACGACGTAGACGCTGCCGGCGGCAGCGACCACCCCGAGCACCACCACGAGGATCGTCCAGCCCGGGTAGTAGTGGTGGTGGCGGTGCCAGGGAATCATCCGCTCGGCCACCGCGAAGCAAGCGAGCAGGGCAGTCCAGCCATACATGTACAAGACCGTCTTGCGCTGGCTGAAGCCGATCCGCTCCATCCGGTGGTGGAAGTGGTTGGCATCTTTCGACCACGGCTTGCGGCGGTACTTCAGCCGTTTCGCCACCACGAACCCGGTATCGAGGAAGGGCACGGCGAGGATGACCAACGGCGCGACGAGCGCTATGACCGCGTTCGTCTTGAGCGTTCCCTGGATCGTGATCACGCCGACCAGGTAGCCGAGCAGATTCGCGCCCGAGTCGCCCATGAAGATCGAGGCGGGATGGAAATTGTGGAAGAGGAATCCCAGCGCGGCGCCGGCCGTGATCGCGGCGAGAATCCCGGCAAGGGTCGAATTCGGGCCCTTGAGCTCGAAGACAATGATCGTGAACGCCACCCCATCGATCGCGCACAGGCCCGCCGCCAGCCCGTCGACCCCGTCGATGAAGTTGACGGCGTTCATGATCCCCACGAGCCAGAGCACCGTGAGCACGCCGCCGAGCCACGGAGCGATGTGCAGGACCCCGAGGAAGGGGACGGTCACGTCGAACACCTGCACGTCTCCCACCAGCACCGCGATCAACGCCGCCGCGATCTGACCGGTCAGCTTGAGCAGCGGCGGCAGGTTGACGATGTCATCGACCGCGCCGACGAGGGTGATCAGTCCGGCCCCGGCGATGATCGCTCGCGTGACGCTCGCCTCCCGGCCTTCCGGCATCCAGATCGCCGCCGCCAGCAGCACCCCCGCGAAGATCGCCAAGCCGCCGAGCTGTGGAGTGTCCTGGCGCGCGAGCGCCCCCTCCCTTGGCCTCGCCATCGCGCCGACCCGCCGCGCGAGGATCCCCGCGAGCGGCGTCAGCAGAGCGGCAGCGGCCGTCGCGACGAGCTGGCCGAACGCGCCAGCGCGATCAGCCGCCGCT
>JALYZL010000176.1 GCA_030948875.1 Actinomycetota bacterium | reverse complement strand
CAACCGAACCCCGCCAACCCCTTCCGTCCACCGACGCCGAACACCCCGGCCCGTCGACCCCTTGCCGGCCCCGGACCAAGACCCCGAAGCTCAAGCGAGGGCTGCCCGCCGCACGGGACCGGGGGCTGCGGCGGAACAACCCTCGCTTTAGACAAATCTAGCCTAGGGCGGCGAAAGCCAATCCGGCAGGCGGTCCCGATGTCAGGACGCGGACAGCCCGCTACCCAGTTGTGGTCATGCGGCTACCTGGGCGCTCCCGGCGCCCGTGAGCACGAATCCGGCCCCGCCGGCGACCACGAGCAGGGCCGCGCCGAGGGTCTCGAGGTAGAGCCCGATCTGCGGCACATCCTTGGCTTTGATGAACCCGGTGACGAACCCGCTCGCGGTGGCGTCGGGGAGATCGCCGAGCACGGCGACCAGTGCGGCCACCACCCCGAGTGCTCCGAGCGCGAGCAGCGCGGGGCGGCTCGCCGTCCGCGCGGCGCCGACTGTCAACGAGATCGCGAGTAGCGCGACGGGGATGAGCGCGTAGGCATGATGGCTGCCCGTGTGTATCGTGTGGAGAGGGATCCGGCTCGCTGCGGAGTCCTGGTCGTAGAGGGGAGTGAACTCTGCGACGAGGAGCAGTAGGCCGCCGATCAGTGCCCCGGCGAGAAGCCTCAGCGAGATCGTCGCACGCTCCTTGGATTGCGACGGTGCTCTGCTATCCTCGGGCTTCGCCTCGGGCGGCGTGACGGTCATGCCTGCTCGCTCCTGAGCGCTAAGGACCCACACGATGGAGACGCCGACCGAATAGACACTTGCCCGAAGCCGACATGTGCGTCGTGAACGGGCCCCATGGGCCTATTTTTGTGCCCGCAAGTCGACATCCGAACTGAAGCATCCGACCCGTAAGTAGCACTCATGCCTCGCACTTTCTCTCTCAAAAACACCCGCAATATCGGGATCATGGCTCACATCGACGCCGGTAAGACGACGACGACCGAGCGCATCCTCTATTACACCGGTCGCACCTACAAGATGGGTGAGGTTCACGAGGGCGCGGCCGTTATGGACTGGATGGAGCAGGAGCAGGAGCGCGGGATCACCATCACCTCGGCGGCCACCACCTGCGAGTGGAAGGCCCACCGGATCAACATCATCGACACGCCCGGGCACGTCGACTTCACCGTCGAGGTCGAGCGTTCGCTGCGCGTGCTCGACGGCGCGATCGCGCTGTTCGACTCCGTCGCCGGCGTCGAGCCGCAGTCGGAGACCGTGTGGCGCCAGGCCGACAAGTACCACGTCCCGCGCATCGCCTACATCAACAAGATGGATCGCATCGGCTCGGACTTCGACCGCGGCGTGCAGACGATGATCGATCGGCTCGGCGCACACCCGGTCCCGATCCAGCTGCCGATCGGCTCCGAGGGCGACTTCCGCGGCCTCGTCGACCTGGTCGAGAACAAGGCGATCCTGTACAAGGACGAGCTCGGCAAGGAAGTAGAAGTCGTCGATGTGCCGGCGGAGCTCGTCGACGAGGCCAATGCCGCCCGCGAGCACCTGCTCGAAGAGGTCTCGCACTACGACGACGATCTGCTCGAGATGATCCTCGAGGACCAGGAGGTCCCGGCCGCGCGCCTCAGGCAGGCGATCCGCGCCGCGACGCTGGCCGCCGAGCTGACCCCGGTCCTGTGCGGGTCGAGCTTCAAGAACAAGGGCGTGCAGCCCCTGCTCGACGCGGTGATCGACTACCTGCCGAGCCCGCTCGACGTGCCCCCCGTAGAGGGCCTCGAGCCCGACAAGTCTTCGGAGAACGGCGGTCGCCCGGCGTTGCGGCACGCCGACGACGAGGAGCCCTTCGCGGCGCTCGCGTTCAAGATCATGGCCGACCCCTACGTCGGCAAGCTCACTTACTTCCGCGTCTACTCCGGCCGGCTCTCGGCCGGCTCGCGCGTGCTCAACGTGTCCACCGGGCGCACTGAGCGCATCGGTCGGATCCTGATGATGCAGGCCAACGACCGCGAAGAGCTGCAGGAGGTCTACGCGGGCGACATCGCCGCCGCGGTGGGGATCAAGCAGGTCGTGACCGGCGACACGCTCGCCGCGCCCGACAAGCCGATCAAGCTCGAGACGATCGTCTTCCCCGAGCCCGTGATCAAGGTCGCGATCGAGCCGAAGACGAAGATCGATCAGGAGAAGATGTCGACGGCGCTGGCCCGGCTCGCCGAGGAAGACCCGACGTTCCAGGTACGCACCAACGAGGAGACCGGCCAGACCGAGATCTCGGGCATGGGCGAGCTTCACCTCGAGGTCCTCGTCGACCGGATGCTGCGCGAGTACAAGGTCGATGCCAACGTGGGCCGCCCCCAGGTCTCCTACCGGGAGACGATTCGTGGCACGGCGACCAAGGTCGAGGGCAAGTTCGTCCGCCAGACCGGAGGCTCGGGTCAGTACGGCATCGTTTACATCAATGTCGAGCCGGCGCCCGGCGAGGGCTTCGACTTCGTGAACAAGGTCAAGGGCGGCTCGATCCCCACCGAGTTCATCCCCGCGGTCGAGAAGGGCATCGAGGAGGCGATGGACAACGGTCCTCGCGCCGGGTACCCGATGGTCGACGTGCGCGTCACCCTCACCGACGGCAAATATCACGACACGGACTCCTCGGAGATCGCGTTCAAGATCGCGGGATCGCTCGCCTTCAAGGCGGCGGCCGCACGGGCCAAGCCCGTTCTCCTCGAGCCGGTGTTCGCCGTCGAGGTGGTCACGCCGGAGGAGTACATGGGCGATGTCATCGGCGACCTGAACCGCCGGCGCGGACACGTCAAGGGCATGGAGCAGCGCGGAAACGCTCAGGTGATCACCGCCGATGTCCCGCTCGCGACGATGTTCGGATACTCGACGGATCTGCGCTCTGGCACCCAGGGCCGGGCGACCTACACGATGCAGTTTGACCGTTATGAAGAAGTGCCCCCGAACATCGCCGAGACGGTGGCGGGGGAGCAGAACGCCGCTTAACAGCGACTGAGATAGATTTCGAGGTTCGTGCCCAGCACGGGCCGCAATCAGCGAATTACGAAGGAGCACACCCAGTGGCGAAGGCCAAGTTCGAGCGCGACAAGACCCATGTCAACGTCGGGACCATCG
>JALYZL010000171.1 GCA_030948875.1 Actinomycetota bacterium | reverse complement strand
GATCATGGAGGACCACCCAGCCGTCCCCCGCGGGCTCCCTGGGAACGTAGTGGAGCGCTTCCCGCCAAAACGCCAGCATCCTGTCGAACTCGTAACAACGAACCACGATCGAACCGACCTTCACGTTTCCTCCCCCGATTGGTCCCACCCCCATAGAATAGAAGAAACATGGTGCGCCGAGCACGCGCGCCACCGTTGAGCGCGCGAGTCAGATCGTACGCCGCATGACGATTCTGTCGGGCATGAACGCGGCCCTCCCCGACGGGCACGCGGAAGCACCGCCACGGCCTCGAACCCCTCCCGTCGGAACAAATCCACGGTTCCGGCGAGCGGCGCGCCGTGCATCGAACGCTTGCTGCGGTGCTGGAAGCTCGAGCGCTCCAGACGCGCACTCGACGTCCTCGAAGACCGCCTGCAGTCGACCGGCGCGCGGCTGCACCGAAACGGCTGGCAGCAATGCGCGATCAGGCCCGCCACCCAGCACCTCACCGACGACCAACGGCAAGCGCCGCAGCGCATCGGCCCACGTGACCGCGGCCTCAACCACATCACCGCAAGGCTGCTGCTCACCGCCACCCGCGGCGAGATTCGACGAGCGCTGGCTCAAGACCGCGTCAAACACCGAACGCGTCGCGACACCTGACTGAAGAAACGAGACATCTGCGCTGAACAACTCGTGACACTTCACAATCATCAGCCGCAGCCCGTATTGAACCCGCAGCTCGAGCACGTATAGCAACTGCCCGTCCGCTGCATCATGCCTCCACACTGCTGACACGCCGGCCCGAGATCGAGGCCATGGCTGACAGCGGGGCGTACCGGTGGTGAGTCCGTGAGCGCCGAGGTCGCCGGCCGGGGCGCGACGGTCGAGCCGCCGATGCCGTTTGTCTCGCCTTGTGACCCGCCGTTGGTCTCGTGCGTCGGCCGTGCCGTGTCGCTCCCATGCGAGCTCGCGGCGTCCTCGGCCGCCTTCCGCGCACGCACGCCGGGCGTGAGGATGCCGAGCTCCTCTTGGAGGTCGACGTCCAGAAAGCGCGACGCCAGCCAGCGCATGATGTAGTCGGGCATAGATTTGGCGAAGGGGATCTCCGGGTTGGAGGTCATTCCCTCGGGCTCGAAGCGCATGTAGCTGAACTTGCGCACCAGCGTCTCGAGCGGCACCCCGTACTGAAGCGAGATCGAGATCGCCGTCGCGAACGAGTTCATCATCCCGCGCAGCGTGGAGCCCTCCTTGCCGATGTCGGTGAGGAAGATCTCTCCCACCGTCCCGTCGTCGTACATCCCCGCGGTGATGTAGCCCTCGTGTCCGCCGATCGAGAACTTGTGGGTGAGCGACTGGCGCTCGCGCGGCATCCGCCGACGCTTGGGCGGCGCCTTGGCGAGCGCGGCGGCGACCGCAGCCTCGATGTCGGCCTCCGTCGTGGCGGGCGCCGGCGCACCCTGCTGGGCGTCGGTGCGTAGCGCCTGTGCGGTCTTCGAGCCGTCCCGGTAGATGGCTAGCGCCTTGATGCCGAGATGCCAGGCCCGGAGGTAGGCGTCGGCGATGTCCTCGACGGTGGCGGTCTCGGGCATATTCACCGTCTTCGAGATCGCCCCGCTGATGAACGGCTGGACGGCACCCATCATCTGGATGTGGCCCATGTGCGAGATCGCCCGCTCGCCCACCGCAACGTCGAACACGGGCAGGTGCTCTTCGGCGAGCCAGGGCGCGCCCACGATCGTCCCGCGCTCGTTGATGTACGCCTCGACCTGCTCGATCTGCTCGTCGGTGTAGCCGAGCGTCTGCAGGGCGAGTGGAACGGTGCGGTTGACGATCGTCATCTGACCGCCGCCGACAAGCTCCTTGTACTTGACCAGGGAGAAGTCGGGCTCGACGCCGGTGGTGTCACAGTCCATCAGAAAGCTGATCGTGTTGTGACTGACGAAACCGTTAGCGACGTAGGTCACGTTGTCGGGCACTGACAGATCGAAAGTGGGCTGATCGTCAAGCAGTTCCGTTTCAGCGACGACATCATAGAAATAGCCGAGCAGATGCTCGAGCTCCTCGCTCGGTGCCCGCTCGAGCAGGGCCGTCGCCGAACGTCGAGAGACCATGCCGGTACGCGACAGGCTGAGCAGCATCACCTTCCGCATCGTGTCGTTGACGGGCGCCAGCTCATCAACCAGCGCTCGACTCACTGGGACCAGGTCATAACGAGCCGCCTGCGGGTGATCGTCACATCGCAGGGCATCGTTCTTGCGTGACGAGATGAAGCCGACCTCCTCGACGAATCGAGCCGCTGAGCTTGCGTTGAGAAGACGGAGCCGGTGCTGAGGTCCGCCGAAACGGCTCCAGCTTTCCTGCATTTCTCGCGTAGTCACGAAGCCAAGGTTGAGAAGCAATGCCTGCACGTCGCGCGAGAACTGCTCGCAGGACGAGGTCCAATAGGCGTATCCGTTGTTTGCATTGCCGTCAGCCTCGAACAGGCCGCGGACGAACGCGGCGTAGATTTCACGATCATTGGCGTGAAGGACGGCATCCGGCACGTGCGGGGAATAGCCCTTACCGCTATGGCCCTCATACGGCGAGAGCTTGGCGAAGCCGCACGCCTCCCACCAGATTGTCAACGGCACCGAGTGAAAGCCGACCTCGCGGTAGCCCTCGTGCGGCAGCACATAACCATCCAGGCCGAAGAGCTCCCGTCCGAGCTCAAGGAGTCGCTCCATCACCTCTTCGTCACCGTCGGTGACGCACAACCGAAGGCCCTTCGCGTGCAGAGACCCGTCACCCATGAAATATCCGACGAATTCGGCCAGCTCAGAACTCATCATTCTCGGCACGCGCGTGCGATGGTCGGCGTTCCAGTGCAGATCGCCGAGCGGCGGCAGTCGTACCTCACATGGCTCGCCGACCAAGCCGCCCAGCATCATTGGTACCCGATCGCCAGACCTGATTTCAGCGAGTCGCCGCCACTCCCACTCACCCTGTGTGTTGACGATCTTGATCCGGTGTGTCGGGGTACCTTGGATCCGGTAACCGCGCTTGGTTTCCACAGAAACGACCTGTTCCATCCCGTTGACGTAGAACTGAGTCGCCTGACGTGGCCCTTCGTCAGTTGCAACCGTGATGTCAAGTTCCTGCCACTTCGCGCCATCGGCGTTGCCCAATGACCTGAGCCTTACCAGACCGCGGCTGGTCGAGACAAGCGAGTCGCTGACAAGGCAGCCGGTGGGCGCGAGAACCGTGGCCTGAGCGTTGCGATAGCCATGCTCCTCGCCCGCAGCTACTGCTTCGTCCCACGTCGCGCGTGCGGCGGCCAGCAGCTCGCCGTCGACGCACGCCGAACCGGGGATCTCGTACGACGCGTCGCGGTGCATGCGCATCACTGCGTTGTGCGGCTCGAGGTTCTCCGCGTAGCGTTCGTAGGGCCCGATCGCCGCGGCTACGCGGGCCGACTGCAGGTACCCGCGACCCGTCATCAGGGCCGTGATCGCCGCCGCCGTGGCGCGTCCCTCGTCGGAGTCATACGGCATGCCGTTCGACATGAGGAAGGCGCCGAGGTTCGCGTAACCGAGGCCGAGCTGACGGAAGGCCCGCGCGTTCTTGGTGATCTCGGGCGTCGGATAGCTCGACGGCGAGACGACGATCTCCTGCGCGAGCAACATGATGTCGACCGCGTGCTCGAACGACTCGACGTCGAGCGTGCCGTCGGCGCGCCGGAACTTCATCAGGTTCAGCGAGGCGAGGTTGCAGGCGCTGTCGTCGACGTGCATGTATTCACTGTTATGGACGACAACGCCGGTCCCGTCCGCCTGGGTCGCGACGACAAAGTTGTGGACTCCGTCGACCTCCATGTCGAACACGGGGACCGCCTCGGCGAGATCCTCGGTCGCCACGCGATCTACCGCCAGCGTCGTGAGCGTCCTAGTCATGTAGGGCGCGTCGGTCTCACCTTGATCGTGCATTGCCCGGATCTGGATGCCGGGGAGCAATTCCTCGGCCGCGAGCCACAGCCCAGCGCCAGTGAGGAAGCGATGCTCCGGCGTGCAGCGAATGACACTTCCTTCAGCGAGTTCGACGGTGGTCAATCTCGTCGTCATTCCGGCGATCCAGACCCCGGTGATGTCACGTGTAACCGGCTGCTGCGTCTCCGTATCGATGGCTTCGACGGTTGGGAGTTGGACCCCCAGTGTCGACATCTCGATGAGCTCGTTGAAGCTCCGATCGCCCATCGTCGTCCGGACCACGGTCTCACCGACGAAACAGCACGGATTCGACGCATTGATCCGCCCCGACTCCGGGCACGTGTGCCACTGGTTGATGATCGTGTCGAACTGGACGCCGGGATCGGCGCAGCGCCATGCGGCTTCGGCGATCTCCCTCATCAACTCGCGCGCGGGTACCGGCTCACCGACCGGCTTTCCCGTGGCGCGGGCGATGAGGTGCCAATCCTCGTCGTTCTCGGCGGCGCGCATGAACTCGTCGGTCACCCGCACGGAGTTGTTCGCGTTCTGGTACTGGATCGAATGGAAGCCTTCGCCGTCGATCGACATATCGAAGCCGGCGTCACGCAGCGCCTCGGCCTTGTCCTCCTCCTTGGCCTTGCACCAGATGAACTCGCGGATGTCGGGATGATCGATGTCCAGCACGACCATCTTCGCCGCTCGCCGGGTGCCGCCGCCGGACTTGATCGACCCGGCCCATGCGTCGGCGCCGCGCATGAAGCTCACTGGCCCCGAGGCGGTACCGCCCCGGCTCAGAGGCTCCATCGAGCCGCGGATCTTCGAAAGATTGATGCCCGAACCAGAGCCGCCCCGGAAGATGATCCCTTCCTTCGTATTCCACGCGAGGATCGACTCCATGTCGTCCTCGACGCTGAGGATGAAGCACGCCGAGGCCTGCATCTTGGGGCTGCCCTCAGGGTGCCAACCCACGTTGAACCACACCGGCGAGTTGAACGCCGCCATCTGGTGGAGCAGGATGTGGGTGAGCTCGGCTTCGAAGCTGTCGCCGTCCTCCTCGGTGGCGAAGTAGCCGTTCTCGCGCCCCCAGCGGGTGATGGTGCCGGCGACGCGCCCGACCATCTGCTTGACCGAGCGCTCCCGGGCGGGCGTGTTGGGCTGACCGCGGAAGTACTTCTGGGCGACGATGTTGGTCGCGTTCTGCGACCACGTCTTCGGGAACTCGACCTCGCGCTGCTCGAATGAGACCTTGTCTCCATGGCCGATACGCGCGTCCCGTAGCTCCCACTGGACCGTGTCGAACGGGTGGACACCGGGCGTCGTGAAGTAGCGGCGGATCGCAAGGGGTTCGGTCGTCTCTGGGCTGCGTCCGCTGGTTGCGTCGACGGGGGTGTGTGGGGTCTGCGGGGTGGGCTCCATATCCGACCTGCTCCTCTGTTAGCGCTGATTCCGCGTGCCTGGCCTCGCCTCCTATGGGGCCGGGGGGGCGTAGGATCTTGGCAACTGCCTCGGACGGAACCGCGGCGTCAAGGGCGGCTCTCGCGCGATCGAAGGAAGGCGCGAGTCGAGTCCTTATTTTATCAGCGGTTGCTGCGTTTCTTGGCTTTGAACGACGCGGTTGGGAGCGTAATTTTCCACGCATCCTGCGGGCAAAGGCGAGGCTCGCGTGCGGCACGCCGGAGTGGTCCGCACGCGGACCTGGTCCCGCCGAGGCAGGGGGCGGTTTCCTGTCGCCTCGGTGGGCGCGGCGTATCCGGAGGGTGCTGCGAAATGCTGGATATATAGTCAGGGAAAACGCAGCACGACTCGACGCGCGCGGCCGGCGCGACCTCGACAAACGCGCCCGCCGTGGTCGCTTCTCCGTGATAGTGACGGAACAGCGACCCCGGCCCACGGCGGCGGCCCGTGGGCCCGTGCTAGCGTGGCCGCGAATGGCCACGGTAGAGCTCTCGCGCCCCGGCGTCGCGGAGGCCGGGCGCGACGTGGAGAGGGGCTGGGGCGGCCCGCCGCCCGGGCCTGAGATCGCCCCCAGCCGCGCGCCGAGCGCGCTGATCGTCGCGCTGCTCCTGCTTGTGCTCTATGCGGCGTTCGCCCACGGTGCCCAGTCCGATCCGGCCGAGGCGCGGGTGCAGATCGCGCTCTCGCTCGTCGCCGCCCTCGCCGGAATCGGCTGGCTGTGGAGCGGAACCCTCCGCGTGGGGGGCCGGTCCCTGGCGCTCGCTGGGGCGGCGCTGCTCGGAGCCTTCGCCGTCTGGAACGGGATCACGCTGCTCTGGAGCGTGGCGCCGAACCAGACCTGGCTCGAGCTCAACCGCGACCTCGCGTACGTGATCGTCCTGGCGCTGGCGGTCGGCGTCGGAGCCTCCCACCCGCGCCCGCTGCGGGCGACGGCGACCGGCTACCTGGTCGTCGCGCTCGTGGTCACCGTGTACGCGCTCGGCCAGAAGGTCGTCCCGGGACTGCACATCGGGGGGCTCTTCGACCTCAATCAGACAGCCACCTTCGCACGGCTCCAGTCGCCGCTCGACTACTGGAACGCGCTCGCGCTGTTCGTCGCCTTCGCCGTCCCCATCGCGCTGGTGATCGCCGTCAGTCGGGAGCGCTCGCGCCGGGTCCGGATCGCATCGCTGCTTGGGGTGGAGCTGATGCTGATCGTGATCGGGCTGACCTATTCGCGCGGGGGCCTGATCGTCCTCGTCGTCGCGGTTGGGGTGAGCCTCGCCTTCGGGGGGACGTGGCTGAGGTCCCTTGTTCTGCTCGGAGCAGCGGTGGTGGCGAGCGCTACGCCACTGTGGATGGCGCTCTCGGTTCATTCACTGAGCGCCGCGAACGTCTCGCTCGGCGATCGCGAGGTGGGCGGTGCCGAGTTCGCGGGTGTACTCCTGGTCACGCTCGTGGGTCTGTACGCCGCCGGTCACAGGCTGCTCGACCACGATGCGCGGATTACGCTGACCCCGGAGCGCGGTCGCCGGCTCGTGCGCCTGCTTCTCGCCGGCGTCGGGGTGGCAGTGGTGGCCCTCCTGGTCGCGGCGGCGCTGTCCTCGCGGGGACTCGGCGGCTCGATCTCGCACGCGTGGCAAACGTTCACAACGCCGCACGCCACGGCGAACGTCAATACCCCGAATCTGTCCGTGAGCTCCGGGAACCGCTGGGTGTGGTGGAAGGAGGCGGTCGGGTCGTGGAGCGACCGGCCGTTCGGCGGCTGGGGAGCGGGCTCGTTCCAGGTCGTCGACCGCATGTACAGCCCGATCAGCAATCTCTCCGTCGAGGACGCCCACAGCGTGCCGCTGCAATGGCTGGCCGAGACCGGCCTCGTCGGAGGGCTGCTCGCGATCGGGGGCTACGGGTTGCTCCTCGCCGGCGGTGTCGAGGCAACGCGGCGCAAGACCGGCGCCGAGCGGGCGTTTGCCGCGGCGTTGCTCGCCGCCGGCGCGGCGTACGCAATCCACGCCTTCTACGACTGGGACTGGGACATACCGGGAGTGACCTTCCCGGTGATGGTCTTCCTCGGCGTCCTCGCGGGCTCGGGTATCGCTCCCAGCGCCTGGCGCGGCTGGCGGCAACCGCTCGGGTTGCGAGGCGCGACGCTCGCGCTCTGCACCTTCATCCTGTGCGTCTACGCTCTGTCCGCCCTGCTCCCGAGCCTCGCGGCGACCAAGGCGAGCGCCGCCCTCACGCGGGCGGGAGCGACGTCTTCGCGGGTCCAGCGGGAGAATGCCCAAGCGACCGCGGAGCTCGCCGCGCGCCTCAACCCCCTGTCCGACGAGGGCCTCAGGGCCGCGGCGTCGATCTCGCTCTCCGTAGGCCTCCCGGCCGAGACCCGGAGCTACCTGCTGCAGGCCGTGGGCCGGGACCCGAGCGACGAGCTCGCGTGGGAGCAACTCGCCGATCTCGAGCTCCAGCTCCGCGACGTTCGAGCCATGCGCCAGGCGGTCGTGCGCATCCTCGCGCTCGACCCCCGCGGAGCGGACCCCCACAGCCGCCAGCTCGCGCTCGAGCTGCAGCAGCTCAGCACGCCCCCGAACGACTCGGCGACCGCGACGGGCACGCCCCTACCGGTTGGCTGAGGCCCGCTCCAGGCGGGTCTACGGGGCGACGCCGAGCTTGATCGCGCCGGTGAGCACGAGTACGGCGAGCGCGGTTCCGCACGCGAGCAGGACCATTCCGACCGTCGCCTCGGACGGGAGCCAGCGGGACTTCGAGCGGTGGCTCACCGGTCGCTGGCGCGGCGTCGTAGCAAGGCGTACCCCAGCGGGCCGGTTGGCGCGGGGGCGGACGAGCGCGGCTTCCCGCTCCCGCACCGGCGGGGAAGGGCTCGGTGCGTGGACTTCCGCCGGCTCGGGCGGCTCCGGCGCTCGCGACTTCGGTGGCGTCACGCTGGGCGGGCGGCTCGGCTTCTCGCGCTCGGCGCGCAGCTCAACCTCGCGTTCGGCGCGGGCCTCGCGTTCGGCGCGGGCGCTGTCCTCCGCTTTGCGCGCCTGTTCGGCCGCGGCCTCCGCCGCGGCCGCCTGCGCCTGCGCCTCCTTCCTGGCCTGCCGCGCTTCGTGCGTCGCCGCTTCGGCGTCTGACCTCGCCTCCATCGCTTCCCTGAGCGCAGTCTCAGCCCGGGACTCGGCCTCGGCCATCTCCTCGGTCGCCGCGCCGGCGAGCGCCTCTGCTTGCTCTCGGGCCTGGCGCTCGGCGGCGGCTCGCGCCTCGGCATGCTCACGGGCGTCGCGCTCCTCGACGACCTGCCCCTCGGCAAGCGCGTGAGCCTCGCGCTCGACCTCGGCCTGCGCTTCCGCGAGGGTGCGAGCCTCACGCTCGGCAGCGAGCTGCGCCTCGGCACGCTCACGGGCTCGAGCCGCGGCGCCAGCCTCACCCTCAACCTCGCCCATCTCCTCCGTCGCCGCGGCCACGAGCGCCTCTGCTTGCTCTCGGGCCTGGCGCTCGGCGGCCGCAAGCGCGTCCGCCTGCTCGCGGGCCTGGCGCTCGGCCGCAGCTCGCGCCTCGGCATCCTCACGGGCTTCGCGCTCGGCGACGATCTGCTCCTCGGCGCCGGTTCGCGCCTCGCGCTCCACGGCCGCCTGAGC
>JALYZL010000159.1 GCA_030948875.1 Actinomycetota bacterium | reverse complement strand
CTAAGTTGGCGCTCGGGGCCCTGGCCCGCCGGACCCTTGGTGAGCGGCGGGCAGGAGCGGCGACACGGGCCGGGAGGCCATTCCCCGGGCCTCGGCCAGCCGCTCGAGCATGATCGCGGTGTCGGCGATGGGCACACTGGTGAGGTGTTCCTCGCGGGCCTCGAAGTCCGCCACGATCTCGCCGACGGCGCCGGCGTAGCGCTCGGCGTCGTGGTCGAGGAGCGCATCGATCGCGTCAGCGGTGCGGACGAAGGGGGGCGACCCGCTCCGCATGCCGGCGCTCGCCGCGCGCGCCGTGGCATCGTCGCGCTCGATGAGGGCGGCGATGGCGAGCGCATAGCTCGCGGGCGCGCTCTCGACGGGATCGGGGAGCTGGGTGCGAGCGTAGGCAGCCGCCGAGCTCGCGTCTCCGGCGATCACCGCCGCCTTGAGCATCCCGATGAGCCGGCCGAAGGCGGTCGGCGAGGCGAGCTCCCAGGACTGGCGGTAGAGCCCGGAGGACTCGAGCAGGGCCTCGGCGGCGGTTCTGTCCTCGCCCGCGAGCAAGGCCCGCTGGCCACGTCCCTCGACGGCGATCGCCTCAAGCAGCCGGTCGAGATGCGGGCCCTCGGCGAGTGGCATCGCGCCTCAGGTCGCCACCCGCAGGGAGACGACGGAGGCGGGGTTGACGCCGATCTGCGCGCCTTGCTGGTCGGTCAGCCATGCGAACTGCATGATCGAGCCGCGGGACGCGGCGATGATCGCCGCTTCGACCTCTTGGAGCGTTCCCCGGACGGTGTAGCGCTGCCCGGTCACCAGGCTCAATTCAATCGTGCTCAAGCGATCACCGGCGTGAGCCTACCGCCTGGCGCGGGCGCGACGACACGGCCGATCGCGACGAGCGCGGGTCAGGCCCGGATCGGGGCGACGGCGACCTCCGGGGCGACGGCGAGCCGGCCTGCGAACAGCCGGTCGGTGACCGCCCAGCCCGCGTAGGCGAGGGAGCCGCAGGTTCCCGTCACGGTCAGCATCACGCCGGCGGCGGCCGTCGCCGCGACCCCGTGGGAGCCGAGGATGAGCACCGTGGCGGCGGCACCCAGGCTGGGTCCGATCGGGAGCTGGCCGAGGGTGAAGAGGGCGATGAGCAGGGCCATGGCGTCGAACACCGAGACGTGCACGCCGATCGCGCGCAGGACGAGCCAGTTGCGGGCGATCTGGGCGCACACAGCGACGAGCACGAGCACCACCATGCGACCGCGACCGCTGTGCATGGCGGCGAGACCCGCCCACAGCCCGGCGCGGTGGCGCTGCGAGAAACGCCGCAGCGCGATCACCGCGCTGCCGGTAACAACCACGGCGACCAAGGGGATCCACCATGGGAGGTGGAGGGGGGAGATCAGAGTGAAGGAGAAGATGGCGACGAGAGCGATCTCGACGGTGATGATCGGGATCTCCGCGGCGATCAGCGCGGGCACCCTCGGGGTGCTATCCGGGGCGATGCGGCGCAGCGAGGTGATGCGGGCCGCCACCCCGAGGGAACCGTTGAACACGCTCGCGAGGTAACCGACTCCCGCCGCGCGGAACAGCTGCCTGCGCCCCACCGTCGCGCCAGCCGCACCGACGCACAGGTACCACGCCTCGGTGCGCGCGAGCAGGGCCACCACTGCGAGCAGCGCGGCGATGGCCAGCAGCCACAGGGGAGCAGCGTGGAGCGCCGCCGTGAACTGGTGGCGTTGCCCGGCGAGCTCGGCTCCGAGGATGCCGGTGACGATCAGGAAGCCGAGCAGGCTGAGCACTGCGCGGCGACGCAGCGACGGCGGTCGCGAGCGGTGTGACGCTACGTGCAACGGGTATTGGGCGTCCGGCGCGGCGATGCTAACGCCGGCGGAGCGCGCGTCCCACGGTGAGGGTTGGCTGCCGGCAATCAAGGAGCGACGCCGGCGAGGGGCGACGGGCTCGGGTCATAGGTGAGCCATCATCTGGTATCGAGCTTAGCCCCTGTGGCAAGTGTCGGCCCGCATGGCGACTTCGAGAGGGCTATGGTGTTGAGAGTGGATGAAACCGCGATACGCGCCTTGCTAACGCGGCTCGCACGTCCTCACCCTTCGGGTGGGAAGGTCATCGAACGCGCGGCGATCCTCGCCGAGGGCGCCGACTTCACCGAAGTGGTGGAGTGGATCATTGACCACGCCGGCAGGCCCGACACCCCGGTCGCGGCGTCCTCGACCGGCGGGCTGCACGGCTCGCGGAACGTCGAGTCGCTGCGCGAGGACCAGCGGCGCGCGCTCCGCTACGTGCTGCCAGCGGACGCGCTCGCCTGACTTGACGGCCGGGCCGGGGCGGCGGGCTTGCGCGCCGCCGAGTTGGGGCGCGCTGCGGCCCAATTTGACACCATAGTACGAATCGCGAGAGGATTCCATGTGGAGTTCAATCTTGGAGCCAGTGTAGGGATCGAACGAAGATGGACACGGGGCCGGGGGACAGATGGCCAATCCGGGAGCTTGATCGGGCTCGTGGGTGGGGGTAGTTGGACAATCCTTCGAGCCTGCTTCGTCGGAGATCGAACCGCCCCCTTTGGCTCGCCAAGTTGGAGTCATCTGCGTTCGATGGGGACGTAACCGGCTGCTCCGGAAGGGGCGGGGTAGCCGATGATGCGGCGGATGGACGCCAAGGACGTCGCCCGCCGCTACATAGAGCTGTCGAACGCCGTCGATTACGACGCGATGGCCGACCTCTTCGCGGCCGACGCGGACTGGATCCCGATCTCGCCGATCGAGCCTCGCACGGGACGCGACGCGATCCGCCGGGGATACCTCGAGCAGGTCAAGCACACCAACCAGCCGATCATCAACGTCCGCTACTACAGCGACGGGTACACGTGCGTCGCCGAATTCGAGGTTGACCTGGGCAACGGCAGCATGGCCGCCATCGTCGACGTTTCACGTTGAACGACGACGGCGAGATCGCCAGACTCGCGGTCTACCGCCGCTGAAGTCGGCGGCGGTACCTCGCTTTGGGCCAGCGGCCCGGTGGACGCGTCCACGCTCCGGCATTCGGCCAGTAGCGGCCCTCGTCTTCGACTTGGGCCGTCTTCAGCGGAGTTCCTACATCGTGGAGCGAAGGCGCGGGAGCTGGGCTTGCTCGAGCGGCTGGGCCCGCTGGGTGCGGTGCTGGGGTAGGCGGGGAGCGCGGGCCCGGCGCCTCGCGTGGGGCACCAGGCGCGGGGCGTGAACCGAGATGCGGGCGCTACCGTATTAAAGGCATGAGCGTTTCCTCGACTCTGCGCATGTACCTCCGCCGGACCCCGAAGCTCAAGGATCCGACGGACATCTACGCCCACCGCGTGAACCTCCTCGACGGCAGCGAGCTGAACCTCGAGGATCTGCGCGGCCATCCCACCCTGATCGTCAACACGGCCAGCAAGTGCGGTTATACACCGCAGTACGCCGGCCTGCAGGCGCTCTACGAGCGCTACGGCGCCCGCGGTCTCCAGATCCTCGGCACGCCCTCCGCCGACTTCGCCGACCAGGAGTACGACGGCGCCGAGGAGATCGGCGCCTTTTGCTCCAAGAACTACGGCGTCGGCTTCCCCCTCACCGAGCGCATGTCGGTCCGCGCCGATCCCCACCCGCTCTGGCGCGACCTCGCCCAGCAGCCGGGATCGGGGCCACCCGTCTGGAACTTCACCAAGTATCTCGTCGGTCCCGACGGTCACCTGGTGGCGCGCTGGGCGACCAAGGTGACACCCGAGGATCCGCAGATCATTTCGGCGCTCGAGGCGGCGGTCGGGCCAGCCGCGCCTTAGCTCGCTTCGGCGAGCCGCTCGGTTAGTCGACCGTGGCGGCGCCCGGTGTCGGGGGTTCGGGCGGCGCGGGCGAGGACGTCTCGCGATCCCACGATCACCGTCGCCAGCTTCGCGCGGGTGATCGCGGTGTAGAGCATCTCGCGGCGCAGGAAGAAGGCGCCGGCGGCCTGGTGGGCGACGATCACCGCGACCGGGAGCTCGATCCCCTGGCCGCGGTGCACGGAGCACGCGTAGGCCAGCTTGAGCCGGTCGGCGTCCTCGGGCGGCAGGCGGAAGATCGCGTCCTCGGCGGCGAGGATGAGCGCGGCCTCTTCGTCATCGCCGGCGTCGGCGGCCGTGACCTCGTCGATCAGCCGCAGCAGCGTCCCGTTCATGAGGCCGAGGTCGTGGAGATTGCGTCCGGTGAGCATGAGCTTGTCGCCGAGTCGAAGCCGGCCGCCGCGAACGGGAGCGCCGTCGGGGTTCAGGGCCTCGCGCAACGCTTCGTTGAGGCGGTCGATCCCGAGCTCGCCCCGGTAGACGGGAGCGAACACCTGGATGTCGGTGATCGGGTCGATCCCGTAGTGCGCCGGCAGCCGCTTTGAAACGAGATCGACGATCTCCTGGCGCGCCGCGGCGGGATCGCTGCGCTCGATCAGGAACAGGTCTCGGCGCATGTCGCCGCTGGCCGCGAAGTCCGGAGCCTCGCCGCGCCGGATCGCGTGCGCGCCCTGGACGATCATGCTCCCCGCCGCCTGACGGAAGATGTGCGTGAGCCGCGCGGTCGGCACGAGTCCGGAGGCCACGAGCTCGGCGAACGGCTTCCCCGCCCCCACCGGCGCGAGCTGGTCGGCATCGCCGACGAGCACGACGTTCGTGTCGCGACCCACGGCCCGGAACAGCGTCAGCAGCAGCTCGAGGTTCGCCATCGAGGTCTCGTCGACGATCAAGAGGTCGCAGCGGAGCGGGTCGTCCTCGTCGTGGGTCGGCCCCTCGCCGGGGATCCACCCGAGCGCGGAATGCACGGTTGAGGCCCGCATACCCGTCGCTTCGGTCATCCGCACCGCCGCCCGTCCGGTCGGCGCCACGAGGAGGATCCGCGCGCCCCTGCTCACGGCGAGCGTTCCGATGGTCCGGATGCTCGCGGTCTTGCCCGTACCCGGCCCCCCCGTGACGAGCGAGAGCCGTTCGGTGAAGGCGGCACGGACTCCGGTCCATTGCTCTTCGGACAGGGTGGAATCGCCTGGCGGCGATTCCACGACCGCGGCCTTTGCCGGCTCCGGGGGTGGCTCGCGCAGGCGGCGCGATGGGGGGCTGTCGAGCAGGCTGCGGATGAGCTCGGCGAGCTCGGCCTCGAGCCGCGCCGTCTCGGCGCGGTAGATCCACTCGCCGGCTCGCTCGAGGTCGCCGCGGGCCACCAGGTCATCGACGAACTCCTCGGTCGGATGCTCCATCCTCAGGAGCTCGCCGCAGGTCGTGAGCAGGACGCCGAGGGGAAGGCAGGTGCTCCCGCTC
>JALYZL010000158.1 GCA_030948875.1 Actinomycetota bacterium | reverse complement strand
CTCGAGCTCGCCACCCCGCAGGAGCCCGACGGGCGAGCGCCCGGCCGCCCGCCACGCCGGCCACGCCGCTCCGAGCACGGGGATCGCCACGCTCGCGAGCAAGGCCCCCGCGAGCGGGAGCGCCAGTGCCGTTCCCGGGGGCGGCTCGTTGAGCATGGTGAGCAGGCGATCGTCGGCTCCGTAGGTGGCGAGCACACCCGCCACGAGCCCGACTCCGGCCGCGGGCAGGGCGATGAGCATCGCCTCGAGTCCCTGGGCCAGCGCGATGTGCTCGCGCGAGGCGCCGACGGCGCGACGGACGCCGATGGCCCCGAGCCGGCGCTGGACCTCGGCCCGCGCCGAGGCGGCGAGCATCACGCTGGCGGTCACGAGCGCGATGATCGAGAGCGCGACCAGGAGGTCGATGACGATCCCCGCCGCCTGGTCGAGGAGCACCCGTACCCCAGAGCGGGTCGCGAACTGGATGTTGTGGAGGCCGAAGCTGGTTCCCCGCGCCTGGACGAGGACAGTGTTCAGGTAACGGGGGTCGCGCAGCCAGATCTCGGCGAGGTTGACCTGCGGGTTGCTGTCGCGTCCGAAGCGCGCCTCGATCGCCCGGCGCGAGAGGTAGAAGCGGGGCTTGGCGAGGGGGAACCCGACATTGTCGGGCGCCTCCGTGAACCCGACCACGCGCTGCGGTCCGAGCCCGTCGACGAAGAACGTGCTCCCGAGGCGGACGTGCCACGCCTGCGCGAACCCCAGCTCGAGCAGGACCTGGGAGCCGGTAGGGGCGAGATCCCGTCCGGCGACCACGGCATACCCGGGCCGTCCGAAGCCGGACACGACGTCCGCCACGGAATCGCCGCGCCGCTGTCCGTTGGCCGCCACGGCAACGTTGAGGAGCTCACGGCGGGTCGAGTAGGCGGCGACGTCGGGAAGCGCGCGGATCCGCTGGTCGACCAAGCTCGCGGACTCCGGGTTGAAGCGCACGATGATGTCGGGCAGGCCGGCGGCCCGGGCCGAACGGTCGAAGCCGCCGCCCAGGCCGACCCCGACGACCACGGCAGCGGACAGCATCGCCGCCGCCAGCGCGATTCCCATCCCGGTGAGCAGCGCCCCACGACGGCGCAGGCGGAGCCCCGTTCGCGCTTCCGCGAGCGCGGCGGTGAGCGCCGTCATGCCCGGCGCCGTGACGCGACCGCGGAGCCGGGGCCTGACGATGTCACCAGCCTTCCTTCCTCCAGCTGCACCACCCGGTTGGCGATCGCCGCCGCGTCGGGCTCGTGGGTCACGATCACCACCGCCCGCCCGGTGAGGCCGCGCAGGAGCTCGAGGACGGCGGCGCCGTTCTCGGCGTCGAGGCTGCCCGTCGGCTCGTCGGCGAGGACGAGCTTGGGCCCGTTGACGAGGGCGCGGGCGAACGCGAAGCGCTGCTGCTCACCGCCCGAGAGCTCGTGGGGGAGGTGGTCGGCGACGTCGGACAACCCGAGCTCCTCGATCAGCCGGGCGGCGCGGCGGGCGCCGCCGGGCGGGGCGCCGGGCAGCCGCGTGGGCATGAGTACGTTCTCGGCGCCGCTCAGCTCCTCGATGAGCTGGAACTGCTGGAAGACAAACCCGACGTGGCGCAGGCGGATGCGCGCCAGCGCTCGGGCGCTTCGCCCCGTGAGACGATCGCCGGCCAGTGTGATCTCGCCCGAGTCGGGGGAGTCGAGGCCGCCTAGGAGGTTCAGCAGCGTCGACTTGCCGCTGCCCGACCGGCCGAGGACGGCGACCACCTCGTCGGCCTCGACCGACAGGCTGACGTCGTCGAGGACGCGGCGCGCGGCGCGTCCGGCGCCGACCGTCTTCGTGACGCCGACTGCGCTCAGAACGCTCACCAGTCCTCACCGTAGCGAGCGCCCGCCCCGGGCTCGCCGGCACCGCCCAGAGTTCAGCGAAGCGTAAGGAGCGCTCAGCCGTTGTAGCGCACGAGCGCCTCGGCCATCAGGTTCTGCAGCGGGTGCTCGGTGTACGGGCTGACGTAGTTCTGGAGGATCGAGAACACGAGCGTGTGGCCGTCGCGGGCTCGGCAGTAGCCGGACAGGGCGGAGTCGGCGGCGAGCGTCCCCGTCTTGGCCCGGCACTGGCCCTGCGCGTTGGTTCCCACCATCTCGTGCTGGAGCGTGCCGGTCTCGCCGGCGATCGCCAGCGAGTTCACGAAGTCCTTGTTGGCGGCCATCTTCTCGAGCGCGGTGACGATGTCCGAAGGGCTCGAGGAGTCGCTGTAGGAGAGCCCCGAGCCGTCGTAGATCTTTGGGTGGATGCCGAACTGGGAGGCGACCTCGGCGCGCACGACCGTCGCCCCCGCCGCGGTCGAGCCGCGAGCGCCGAAGCGGGCGCCGAGGTCCTTGATCAGGGTTTCGGCGAAGAGATTGTCGGACGGAGTGTTGGTGAGCGCGATCAGCCTCGCCATCGTCGGCGAGCTCACGCTCGCGAGGGGCTGGGCGGCGGCCGGGGTAGTGCCCGTGGACACCCGGTTCCCCGGGACCTTGACGTGAGCCGCGCGCAGCGCGAGCACGAGCTCCTGGGCGGCGTAGAGGGGAGGGCTGGCCTGGAAGTGGTAGCCGGTGAGGTCGCTCCAGCCCCGGTTGTAGAGGAGCGCGCTCAGGGGGCTGCCGAGGTCGAAGGAGACCTTGAAGCCGTAGGGGGCGGTGCCCTGGGCCGAATCGAGGAAGGACGCGTCGCCGTAGACGGCGCCCTTGACGGACTTGATGCCGAGCTGTGCGAGCTGGGCGACGAGCGACTGCATCGTCGCGTGGATCACGCCCCGCCCGTAGATGTAGTTGTCGTAGCTATCGGAGCCGAACGAGGGATCGCCGCCACCGTGGAGGTAGAGGCTGCCGTCGAAGGTGCCGCCCGACCGAAGCGTTCCGACGCCGTAGACGGTCGTCTGGAGGGTCGCCGAAGGGCCGAAGCGCAGCAGAGCCGTCGAGGTCGTGTAGATCTTCTCGTTCGAGGCCGGCTTACGCCCGACGTAGGCGTTGTAGGCGTACAGGGTCTGGCCCGTGTTCACGTCCACCACCATCGCCCCATTCGAGCCCCCGCCGGCGTTGAGCTCTTGGGCGAAGACCTGGCGGAGGGCGCTCAGTTGGGAGGCCGCGGCAGGGGCGGCAAGGACTGCCGCTGCCAGAGCGACCGCCACCGCGATGGCGCGCATGCGCGCTCGACGTCGCATTCGAGGTAATGAAACAGATCGCGCCGGACAAAGATGCGGTCCCGCCGAGAAATGACGCGCGTCCGGCCCGGACAAAGATGCGGTCCCGGCCGATGAACTCGGGCCGGGACCGCATTCGGCCCCCAGGCTACCCCCAGCTACCCCCAGCTAAGGCCGAGCTTCGAGCACGAGGTTGAACGGCGTCTCGGTCGCGCGGCGGAAGCGCGTGAACCCGCCCTCGGTGACCACGTCGCGCAGGCGTGCCTCGCCCGCCTGGGCGCCGAGCGCGAGGCCGACCTCCTGGTCGCGCGAGGCGGGGGTGCACACGAGCGTCGAGGCGCCGTAGAACACCCGTCCCACCGGGGTGAGGTTGTCTTCGAGCCGGTCGCCGGCGTAGGGCTCGACGATCAGCCACGTGCCGTCAGGGTCCAGCGTTCCGAGCACGTGCGCGGAGGCGCCGACGGGATCGCCCATGTCGTGCAGGCAGTCGAACATGGCCACGAGGTCATAGCCCTCGCCCGGATAGTCCTTGGCGGAGGCCACCTCGAAGCTCGCCCGATCCGACACGCCGGCCTCGCTCGCGGCCTCGCGAGCGGCCGCGATCGACCCCTCGTGGTAGTCGAAGCCGACGAACGTCGAGCCCGGGTAGGCCTGGGCCATGATGATCGTCGAGGCGCCGTGACCGCAGCCGACATCGGCCACGTGCGCGCCCGCCTCGAGCTTGCCTCCGACCCCGTCGAGCGCCGGGATCCACGACGAGATCAGGTTCGCCGAGTAGCCGGGCCGGAAGAAGCGCTCGGTACCCGCGAAGAGATCGTGATGGTGCTCGTGCCAGCCCACGCCATCGCCCGTCAGGAACGCGCGTCCGATCTTCTCCTCGTCCTTGATCAGCGACGTCATGGCCTGGAAGGCACCGGGCACGAAGGCCGGGCTCCCCTCCTGGGCGAGAGCGAACGACTGTTCGGGCGACAGCGAGAACTTCCGCGACAAGGCGTCGTAGGTGACGTACCCGCCCGCCGCCTGGTTGGACAGCCACTCGCGTACGTAGCGGGCGTCGGTGCCGGTCCGCGACGCGAGCTCCTCGGGGCTCACCGGCTCGCCGTCGCCCATCGCCCGGTAGAGGCCGAGGCGGTCGCCGATGACCACGAGCGCCGCGCTCACGGTGGCGCCGAGGTCACCGACGAAACGGCCCATGAACTCGTTCAGCTTGTCTTCGTCGATCGTTCGTGTGGTTGACATGATCAGCTCTCGTCCCAGGCCTGGACGACGATCTGCCGGACGATGGTGCCGTCATCGAGCTCGATCACCGTCGCGCACAGGATGTTCGTCCCGTCGGGGTAACGGCAGGCCAAGGTGAAGGCGGCGCCGCTGTCGCTACTGACCTTGTGCTGCACCGAGTGGGTCATGTCACGCCCGGCGATGTCCTCGATCCAGCCCTTGATCTCCTCGGTGCCCGTGAGCACTCGCGGGGACCCGGGCTGGGTGATCCGGTCGGCGATCGTCACCGTCGCCTCCGGCGCGTACATCGAGAGCTGCGTCGACGCGTCCCGCTCCTCCGTGGCGCGGGCGAAGCGGTCGAGATCGAACTGCGTAGTGGTGGTGCTCATGGCGTCCTCCTGTTGGTTGATCTGGGTGCCATCCGTGGGAGAGGTTCGCCGCCGCCCGTTGGTTGATCGTCAAATGGACGTCAAACCCCGCGGCGGTTAGGCTTGACGCCGTGCTGCGCGTGCGTCTACTGGGGACGCTCGAGGTCGAGCTGGACGGGGCCGTGACCGAAACGCCACCGTCGCAGCGCCCGTGGGCGGTGTTCGCGTACCTGGCGCTCGCTCCCCAACCGGTGTCCCGCGCCCAGCTCGCGTCGCGGTTCTGGCCCGATGTGCTCGAGCAGAGCGCGAGGGCGAGCCTGCGCAGCGCGGTGTGGGCCCTTCGCCGGCAGCTCGGCGACGCGCTCGTCGTCGACCGCGAGCGGATCGGGCTGCGCGCCGGCGAGCACCTGTGGATCGACGTCCGCGAGTTCGGCCGGCTGGCCGACCAGGGAGCGCCGGCGGAGGCATTGGCCCTGTGCCGCGGCGAGCTGCTCGAGGGCATGGAGGACGAATTCGTGCTGGCGGCGCGCGAGCGCCATCGCGAGCGCGTGACCGGCCTGCTCGAGCGACTCGCCCGCGAGCACGAGGAGCGCGGCGAGGCCCGCGAGGCGATCGACTGGACCCGGCGCCAGGTCGAGGTCGACCCTTTCGACGAGGAGGCGCACCGCCGGCTCATCGCCCGCCTGGACGGCGCCGGCGATCGCGCCGGGGCGCTGCGCACCTACCGCACGCTGGCCGAGCGACTGCGCCGCGAGCTCGGCGTCGCCCCGTCGGGGCAGACGCGAGCCCTGATCGAGCGACTCCGCAGCGAAGCTCCGGCCCCCGGCGTCGCCCCGGTCGCCGCGGCGCCTTCCGGCTTGCTGCCGCTCGTCGGTCGCGAGCGAGAGCTGGCCGAGCTCGAGGGCGTGTGGCGTGCGGTAACCCGGGGATCGGGGGCGGCGGCGCTCGTGCGGGGCGAGGCGGGAATGGGCAAGACGCGGCTGGCGAGCGAGCTGCGCCAGCGAGTGAGCGCCGCCGGCGCGCACGCGGCGTCGTGCGCGGCCCTCGACCTCGGCGGTAGCGCCCCCCTCAGCCTGTGGGCCGAGCTCATCCGCGAGCTCCTGCCCGGGCTCTCGGCCCCGCCCGCCGACTCCGCCTGGCCAGAGGATCTCGCCGTGCTCACCAGCGAGCTGCCCGCGCATTTCGCCCGCGGCGGGGCGGCGAGCACGGTGGTGGCGCCCGACCTCCAGCGCACACGGCTGTTCGAGGCGATCGTGGCGCTGCTCGCCTGGGCCGCGCGCGAGCAGCCGGTCCTCCTCGTCCTCGAAGACGTCCACGCCGCCGACCGGCCGAGCCTCGAGCTCGCCGGCTACGTCGCCCGGCGGGTGGCGGGCTCGCGGATCATGATGCTCCTGACCCGGCGCGACCTGCCTGCGAGCGCCGACGCGGACCGGCTCGAGGAGGCGCTCCGCTCGCGGGGTCTGCTCGCCTGCGAGCTCCCGC
>JALYZL010000151.1 GCA_030948875.1 Actinomycetota bacterium | reverse complement strand
CTGTCACAGGGTCAGGCCATCGCTCGCTACGCAGCGCATGGCACCGGCATCGAGTACGGCTGGTCGACCCCCAACGGGGTGACGCTCGCGGTGGCCACGCCGGTCTCGAGGAATGCGATGTAGGAGTCGACGACTGGCGATGTTGTCCATGTCTGTCCTCCTCTTGGGTTGGTGGACACCGGCCACGGGTGCCAAGGGGCGTGCAAGGGTCAATTACCCCAGGGGTAGCGCGCCGGGAGGCCGACGCCCGATCCTTACCCCGCGGGTAATTGCAGTCATTCGGGGCCAGCGCTACGTTTGACCCGTGTCCATCGCCGCGCCAGCCCCGGTCGCCACCCCGTCCACGTCGGTCGGCGAGCTCCTGCGCGCTTGGCGCCGGCGTCGCCGGCTGAGTCAGCTCGAGCTCGCGCTCGAGGCCACCGTGTCGGCGCGCCACGTGAGCTTCCTGGAAACCGGCCGAGCCCGGCCCAGCCGGGAGATGATCCTCCGTCTCGCCGAGCATCTCGAGGTGCCGCTCCGCGAACGCAACGGCCTGCTGCTCGCCGCCGGCTTCGCGCCCCTCTACGACGAGCGCCCGCTCGACTCCGAGGATTATGGCTCCCTTCCGCCAGGCGCTCGACCGTTTCCTGCGCGCCCACGAGCCGTATCCCGCGCTCGTCGTCGACCGCCACCACAACCTCCTCGCCGCCAACGACGCCGTCGCCACCCTCACCGATGGCGTCGCCTCCGAGCTGCTGGAGCCCCCGGCCAACGCGCTGCGCATCGCCCTGCACCCGCAGGGCATGGCATCGCACACCGTGAACCTGGCCGAGTGGAGCGGCCATCTGCTCGAACGTCTTCGCCGCGAGGCGCGGATCACCGGCGACCCCACCCTGGCCGCCCTCCACGAGGAACTGGTGCGCTACCCCGGCGTCGAGCCCGCGCTCAGCCCCGAGACCGCGGTCCGCGCCACCGAGATCGTCGTGCCCCTTCGCCTGCGCGACGCCGCCGGGGAGGAGCTCGCCTTCTTCAGCACGCTCGCCACCTTCGGCACCGCCGTCGACATCACGCTGGCCGAGGTCGCGGTCGAGGCCTTCTATCCCGCCAAACGCTCGCACCGCCACGCGGCTCCTCGGCGCCATCGGCGCTACCGGGTAGCGGAGCGGGCTTTGGCGTCCCGCGGGGCGCGCGGGAGCGAGGCGGTCAGGGTGACGACGGCGATCGCCCCCGCCACCGCTTGGATGCCGAGGGAGACGAAGCGGTAGAGGATGATCGCGGCGGCCCCGAGTCCGAGACCTACACCGGACGCGGTGAGGACGCCGAGCATGATCGGCTCGACGCCGCCGACACCGCCGGGGAGGGGCAGCGCGTTGCCGAGCTGCCCGAGCATGTACGCGAGCACGACCACGCCGATCGGCGCGGAGTCGTGAGCGGCGTGGAAGGCGACGGCGAGCACGCCGCAGTCACCGGCCCAGTAAGCGGTCGCGGCGAGGAGCAGGCTCGGCTGTCGTAACCGGGCGGGCAGCTCCCTCACGCCGTCCGGGATCGCTTCGATGACGTCCCGCCCCACCCTGGCCCAGCGCCCCTCGGGCTGGCCGCCCAGCCTGCGCGCGAAGAGCGCGGCGGCGGCGGCGATCAAAACGGTCACAAGCACAACGCCGAGGGGGGCGAGAGCGACGGCGATCGGGGCGTGGCCCGGGCCGACGCCGAGCGCGACGCTCGTGCCAAGGAGGAGTGCTGCGAGGAGGTAGGGGAGATTGAAGATCGCTGCGTGGACCACGCTTCGGACCATCTGGGTCCGGAACGGCATCCCGCTCCGCAAGAGCGCCCAGATCCGAAGCGCCGGTCCGCCGGCGCCGGTGGGGACGACGACGAAGGCGCCGAGCTCGCCAATCGCGATCTGGGCGCTGCGGATGTACCCGAGCTCGCGGCCTCGTCCGCCGAAGACGCCGCGGAAGAGGGCGGCGTAGGCGATGCACGCGATGAGCTCGAGGATGACCTCGACAACGATCCACCCAACGGCCGCATGTCTCAGCCGCTGGCCCGAACCGGGGACGAGGCCGGAGATGACCAAGGCGACGGCACCCGCGAGAACCGCGAAGACGGCGGCCTGCAGCGCCGGCGATCGTCCGCCGCGACGGCCCGACCCCGTCGTGGGGCTTGCTTCGGTGTCACTCGGCTCGGCATCGATCACGGAGTTCGCCTTCTCTTCGCAGGCTAGCGAGCGCGGCACCGTCAGGAAGCTGACTTAGGCACGGTTTACACCACAGCAACGTCCGCGCGCCCGCGCCGCCATATAACGACGGCCCCATCCCAACAAGGAGTCAGATTTCACATGCGTGGACGTTTCAGCAGAGGGGCGTTCGGTGCCATTGCGGCCTTCGCAATCACGGCAGGCGTCCCAGTAGCCGCGCTCGCGTGGCAGAACGGCGGCGGAGGCGAACACGACCATCATCATCATCACGAGATCAAGCATGTGCTGCTGATCTCGATCGATGGGCTGCACCAGTCAGACCTCGACTGGTGGGTCTCCCACCACCCGTACTCGGAGCTCGCCAAGCTCACCTACGGCGGCGCCCAGTACACCTCGGCTCAAACCCCGGTTCCGTCCGACTCTGACCCGGGCATGACGGCGCAGATGACGGGCGGCGACCCGCGCACGACGGGCGTCTACTACGACGTCGAGTACAACCACGCGCTGTTTCCGCCGGGAACGACGTCGTGCACGGGCACGCCCCCGGGCGCCAACGTCGTCTACGACTCGCCCGACGACAAAGACGTGACCCGGCTCGACGCCGGCCAGGGACTGTCGGGACTGCCGGGCAGCATCCTCAGCATGACGAGCACTCCGCAAGACCTGCTCGTCCCCGCGACGTTCCCGGTCGATCCGACAACCTGTCAGCCCATCGCCCCGAACCAGTACCTAAAGGTCAACACGATCTTCAACGTCGCTCACGACCACGGAATGCTCACCGCGTGGTCGGACAAGCACCCCGTCTACACGTCGTTCAATGGGCCAGAGGGCAACGGGATCACCGATTCGTTCGACCCGGAGATCGACAGCAACGCGCTGATGCCCGACGGGACCCCGTACCCGGGCCCCATCGCCTGGACGGGCGACAACGCCGCGACCATGCAGTACGACGACTACAAGGTCCAGGCCGTGATCAACTGGATCGACGGATGGAACCACCAGCACACGCAGCAGGTCGGCACCCCGGCGATCTTCGGGATGAACTTCCAGACTGTCTCGACGGCCGAGAAGCTCCCGACCTCCGACAACTTAATGGGCGGCGACCTGCCCGGCACCCGCACGCCGGGGCCGCTGCTGCAGCGGGCGCTCCAGTACGTCAACGACCGGCTGGCGCGGATGGACAACGAGATCCAGGCGCAGGGCCTGGCCGACTCGACGGCGATCATCGTCTCCGCCAAGCACGGCCAGTCCCCGCAGGACCCCAACCAGCTCACCCGCATCAACGACGGTCCGATCATGGACGGCGTCAACGCCGCGTGGACCGCCAGACATCCGGGGGCGCCGCCGTTGGTGGTGGCCGGGACCGACGACGACGCGATCATGTGGTGGCTGTCGGATACCTCGCCGGAGGCAGCGCGGTTCGTCAAGGACTACCTGTGGAGTCACTCGGCCACCGGCAACACCGTGACCGGCGCCTCGCGCACGCTCCCCCACTCGGGGCTCGTGAAGATCTACGCCGGCGCCTCGGCGGCCCGCTTCTTCGGGGTGCCGGTCTCTGACCCGCGCCACCCCGATGTGTGGGGCGTCGTCCAAGTCGGGGTCGTCTATACCGGCGGCAAGGGCAAGATCGCCGAGCACGGCGGGAACAATCCGGCCGACCGCAATGTTCCGATCGTCGTCTACGGACCGGGCATCGAGCCCCAGGTGTCCGACCAGTGGGTCGAGACGACGCAGATCGCACCGACGATCATCCACCTCCTCGGGCTCGACTCGAATGACCTGCAGGCCGTCCAGATCCAAGGCACGCAGGTTCTCCCGGGCATCGGAGGCGACGAGCACTGAGGCGGCGCGTACGCGCGTAACGTTCTTCGATCCAGCTGATGTTTCGTTTAGCGGACGTAGATCGCGCGGCGGCATGCTGACGGCATGCATCCTGGCTATTGCCCTCAGTGCGGCGAACGAGTGACGCCGTTTGCGGCGGGCTGCGCGCTGTGCGGGGCCGACCTCGATCCCAAGCGCTGGCAGCGGCCGGCGTCCGTCCGTCGTCAGTTGCGGGTCCACCTCCCGGCCCGCTGGCGCCGAGCCATCCCGGCGCGAGGTCGGTCGTTCAGGGCGTAAGCGCCGTCAAGGGCAGACAGGCCTCGCCCTCACGAGGATGCGTCGGACGCTCCAGCCCCGAGCGTGCCAGCATCTGTCGGCGTGAGCCGGACGCGACGCCACCCGATCTTCGCTCGCGTGTTCGATCGCCTGAGCCGGCTGATGGAGCAGGAGGCCGGCGAGCACCGTGACGAGCTCCTCGCCGGTCTCTACGGTCGCGTCGTGGAGATCGGTGCTGGGAACGGGATGAACTTCAGCCACTATCCCTCGACGGTCGGGGAGGTGGTCGCGCTCGAGCCCGAGACCTATCTGCGCGACAAGGCGCAGGCGGCAGCGCGAGCAGCACCAGTGCCCGTGAGCATCCGCGACGGGCGCGCCGTCCCGCTGCCCTTCGAGGACGCGAGCTTCGACGCGGCCGTGGCGAGCCTGGTCCTCTGCACCGTGCCCGACCCGATGGGCGCGCTCCAGGAACTGCGGCGCGTGGTCAAGCCCGGCGGCGAGCTCCGTTTCATGGAGCACGTCCGCGGCGACGGACGGCCCAAGGCGGCGGTGCAGCAATGGCTCGACTGCACCGGGATCTGGCCCCTCCTCGGCGGGGGCTGTCACTGCGCGCGCGACACCACCTCGGCGATTGAGCGCGCCGGGTTCACGATCGAAAGGAAACGGAGCTACTCGCTCGGCCCCTCATGGAGCAACACCAATCCGCACGTCGTCGGCTCAGCGCGGGTGCCTTGAGGCCGTAATATGTCTCCGTGATCGTCAGCGACTCATTCGTGATCGCCGACTGGACCGATCCGGGTACCCACCCACTCCGCCCCATCGCCGGTCTGCATCTGCACCGCTCCGACGACGAGGCGTGGATCGTCTTGGAAGGACGGCTCGGGTTTCGGATCGGCGATGAGGAGCGCGAGGTGGCGGCCGGAGAATCGCTCCTCGTGTCTCGCGGCAGCCCGCACAGCTATTGGAACCCGGCCGCCGAGCCCGCTCATTACCTGCTCGTGATGACGCCCCGGATCCACCAGTTGATCGAGGCCCTTCACGCCGGCGACCGGACCGATTACGCCCAGATCTTCGAGGAGCACGACTCGGAGCTCCTCGCTTAACCGGACGGTCACCGAGCTCGCCGTGCCAGTAGACAGTGGTGGCGATCGGCGCCAGCACGAAGATGGCAAGGACGGCGATGCCGAGGATGTCGGGGCCATCCGATGCCGAAGATGACCCCCCCCGCACACGAGCAGGATGATCGCGGCCCACTCGCGGGTCCCGGGGTGTCCTGAAGCGCATCCGGGCGGGGCTCCTCGGCATCGATGATCTCCTCGGGTTCGCCGAGTCGATCGAGCACCGTGAGCGCCTCGGCGTCGGACGCTTTGGGGGGGATTGCTTCTGAAAGGTGCTCCTCGGTCTCGGCGGCTAGTTCCTTCAGCCGGCTGCGCGGCAGTCCGCGCCCGGCCCGCCGCAGCCGGTTCAGGTAGTCGGCCGGATGGAGAGTGTGAGTACTCATGCGGCTGCTCCCGTCTCAAGCAGAGTGTCAACGGTGGTCCGAGGGCGCGTCCATTCGGACAGGAAGGCATCGAGGGGAGTCCGGCCCGTCGGGGTCAGCCGGTAGTAGCGACGCGGCGGCCCCGACGGCGACTCGCGCCATGTCGTCTCGACGACCCCCTCTCGGCGTAAGCGGCCGAGCAGGGGATACAGCGTCCCCTCGGTCGTCACCCGTCGGCCTCGGCCAGGGCGCGGAAGAGCTCGAAGCCGGTGGTCACCCACCTGTCCTACAGCGTCTCCTGACCGCCGGCAGGGCCTGTCGTCGCCGCCGGTCTATCTACCGCCGGCGGCGATGTAGGCAACCTTCATCACCGTCAGGAGCGTCGGCGACGTCTCCAGGTAGCCGACGCAGCACGGAGTGCCGTCGCCCGGCGCGCTGATCCCGATCTCGACATGCGGCGCCGAGGAGATGCCGACGTCGCCACAGCCCACGTCAGCGATCGGCTGGCCCGCGGTCACCTGCGCGCCGACCGGGACGAGCGCTGGGGCGGCATGCCCGTAGTAGATGTAGCGCCCAACGTAGGGACCATCGGAGACCTTGAGAATCGGGGCATCGGGCCCGAAGCCGGAAATGCCCTCCTGGACGATCGTCCCGTCGGCCACCGCGACCTCGGTCACGCGCGCGCCGCACGCGTTGCTAACGGTGCCGATGTCGATGCCCTGGTCAAGCGTCCAGTTGGACGGCGACAGCACTCGGCTGATCGGCTGGAGCGGGAACAGCAAGGTGCCGGAGGTGGTGCTCGTACCGGGACCTGGCGCCGCCGTTGTGCGCGACCCCGCGCCCTTTACCGCCTGGTGGACGGCGGTCAGCAAGGCCGAGGCGGTCAGGCGCCCGACGGTTCCGCTCACGGGTCGTAGCGCGGTAGCACTCTGAAACTTTGCTACTGCCTGCCGCGTCATCGGCCCGAAGAAGCCCGTCTCGGGAACCGAGAAGCCGACGGCGGTTAGCCACGCTTGCAGGGTCGTGACGTCCACGCCGTGATCGCCCACGTGCAGCGTGCGGGTGAACACGGCGCTCCCCCCCGTCGGCTCTACGAGCCCGTGCGGCGCGGACGGAGTGACAATGCCGGCGCCACCGCTGGCCGCGAGCGCCGCCGAGCTGGTGGCGAGGACGACGAGCCCGAGCAGCAACGCGGCGCCGACCAACACGAGGCGAGCACCCGAAGGTCGGGCCGGGCTATTCGGGTTCGATGGGAGGAAGCTGCGGAGAGCTGACACGGGGGGCGTGCGCGGCGCGACTTGCAATTGGGCCGTGGGCCTGCGGGGTTAGCTGACGGGCTGGCGACGGCGAGCGACGCCTCACGCGGACCACCGCGTGATTAGCCCCAAATGGGATCGGTTTCCCCGTTCCCCGGGGTAGGCATTCCGGAGATTCGGCGCAGGAAACGTAACAGACGCGCCGACGGAGCGTCGGGGTCGCGGGCGGCTGGCTAGGCCCTGACGGGAAGGTCGATCGAATCCGCGTGGTGTGCCCAGCGCAGAGTGAGGTGCCAGCAGCCGGCCTTGGGCACGTTGACGTAGGACGGATAGATCTCCGCGGGGGCTGAATCCGGAGGGAGCGTAATCCTCACCGGCGCGGCATGGCCGTGCAGCGGCGTGGCCCGAATCGCCAAGGGCGAGCCGTGCCGCGGCAGGCGCATGATCCACAGCACCTTGTTGGCGGGATTGGTTCGGTTGCCGGCGCGAAGGGGAAAGGCGAACATGAACGCGACGGCGGTCCCGTGCTCGGCGATGGCATACGGGATTGGCCCCGGCGAACCGCTGCTGGAGGTGAAAGCGGGCGCCGTCCACCCCGGTAGGCCATGACGATAGAGCGTGGTCGCTCCGCATCCGCCGGCCACCGACGTCCGGCCCGACCGCTGCGGTGCCGCGGACCGGGTCGACCCACAGCCGACCACCGCACACGCGGCCACGAAGATCGCGACGAACCGTCGCATCGATCGGCACGGTACCACCGCCGGCCCCCGGCCCGGATCGCACGGTGCGATCCTTGTCCGGGTGAGGCCGACCCGTCGTGTCATTGAGCGCGTGGTGCGTGAGGGGACCCTCGTCGCGCGGCTCGACGGTAGCTCCCATGACGTGTTTCCCGTCGCCGTTTCAGCCGCCGAGGGCGAGGCCTTGCGCGACTGGATAACGCGCGAGCAAGCTTCCCGCACCGTCGAGATCGGACTGGGATATGGCATTGCCGCGCTGTTCTCGTGCGAGGGCCTGCGCACGAACGACGACGCGGGCGCGCGCCACGTGACGATCGATCCCCATCAGGAGGCACGGTTCGCCAACTGCGGGCTTCAGCTCCTCGACGAGGCGGGGGTTACCGACCTCGTGGAGTTCTACCCGCAGGGATCGCAGATAGTTCTGCCCTGCTTCCTGGCCAAGCATCGCACCTTCGACGTCGCCTTCGTCGATGGCAATCATCGCTTCGACGGCGTCTTTCTCGACCTCGTGTACCTCGGCCGGCTCGTGCGTCCCGGTGGCATCGTCTTCGTAGACGACTTCCAGCTGCGATCGGTTGCTCGCGCCGTCTCCTACTGCACGTCCAATCTCGAGTGGACGATCGAAGCGGTCTCCGTCGCCGAAGACCTCCACCACTGGGTGGTTCTCAGAACCCCGGACATCCCGCCCGAGCGGCCATACGACCATTACGTCGACTTCTGACACGGGACTTCACCGCGCGACGGGCGGCGACGGAGCTTTGCTCTGCTCCGGCGACATGCTCGCTAACGATACGTCGCTTCCCACGATCACGAAATACAGCGCGAGGCACGGCTCAACCAAGACGCGCCCCGAAGATGAACCCGACCACGACAGCGATCGCGAATACCGCGCGCGTAGGCTAGGCTAGTCGCTCAACGCGGGGCCGCCGCGGCCTCAGCTTCGTACTGCGCGGGTGAGCGTCCTACGAGCGCTTGGAAATCGGCGATGAAGTGCGCATGGTCGAAGTAACCGAGCTCGAGCGCTAAGCGCGTCCAATCGGTGCCCTGCCGGCTCGCGAGTTGCTCGATCGCGGTATGGAGGCGGTAGCGCTGGAGGACCCATTTCGGGCCGACACCGACGTAGCGGCGAAACAGGCGCTGCAGGGTGCGTGTGGAAACGTTGTGTCGCGACGCGATCTCCGCGACACGGGTGCCCGGCGGGGCCGTGCGCATGTCGGCGACCGCCGCGTCGACGAGCGCGATTCCGGGTTCCACCCGCTCAGGGAGGCGAGGGCGGAGGAAGCCATGGAGGGCGGCGAGCATGACGTCAGGCTCGTCCGATCCCGCGGCTTGGCGCCCGAGCCGCTCGCCGGCCGCTCCGAACACTTCATCGAGCGAGACTGCCGTGTCGGTGAGCTCGCAGATCGGCCGCTCGACAAAGCTGGCAAAGCCCCCGGGCCGGAACTTCGTACCCACCGCCCAGCCACGTCCCCGCAGCACTCTGTCGTAGCGTCGGCGATGCACCCCGAAGACCGCGACGCCAGCGGGCTCGAACACCATGTGCACCGCCGGGTGAGGCATGACCTCCGACCGGTAGGGCTCACGACCACGGAGATCCCAGGACACGATCCAGTGGCCGTCGATGAAGCGCTCGAGGTCCCGCGGCGGCGGACGGCGCTCGAGCCGAAAGACGGTGTCCACAGCGGCGGGCCGCAGGATCCCACGAGTGTCCATGACCTGTCGCATTCTTCCAAGACCACCGAGCCAGTTTGCTCTACCGTCAAGCCGATGACCACCCAGCACACAAAATTCAACTTAGAGACAGCCAAGAACGTCGCGCCCGACTACGGCATGGGCGAGATGGGCGAAGCCCGCTTCGTCCGCAATGCACTGGGCGCCGAGCGCATCGGCATGAGCCACTACCGCATGAATCCGGGTCGTCGCGTCGGCTTCGGCCACCGCCACACCGAATCCGAGGAGATCTACGTCGTCCTTGCCGGCTCGGGGCGCTTCAAGGTCGAGGACGAGATATTCGACATCGCCGTGAAGGACGTCGTCTACTGCCCGCCGGACGCGATGCGTGAATGGGAGGCCGGGCCCGACGGCCTCGAGCTCTTGGCCTTCGGCGGGCACGCCGAGAATGAGTCCGAGCTGCAACCCGGATGGTGGACCGACTGACGACTGGCCCTGGCTCATAATGAGCGCCGTGGCCTCCGAGGAATGGACCACGGCCGAGCACGTCGGTCGCTACCTCGGCCGAGCGGATGAGTATCCGCGTCGAGCGGAGGGAGAGAGTGCACTGGTCGAGCAGCTGCCTCGGTCCGCTCGACGCATCCTCGACCTTGGCACGGGCGACGGCCGCCTCTTAGCTCTGCTCCGAACAGATCGCCCGGAAATGCAGGGCGTCGGCGTTGACTTCTCCGAGCTCATGCTCGCGGCGGCGCGCGAGCGCTTCGTCGACGACGACCACATCGAGCTCGTCGAGCACGACCTGAGAGAGCCACTCCGAGGGCTCGGACGCTTCGACGCCGTCGTCTCGTCCTTCGCGATCCACCACCTCGAACACGAGCGAAAGCGCTCGCTCTATGGCGAGGTGCACGAGCTGCTCGAGCCGGACGGAGTGTTCGCAAACCTCGAGCATGTGGCGTCGCCCACCGAGCGTCTGCATCTGGCCTTCTTCGCGGCGATCGGCGAGCCGCTCGAGGATGAGGACCCGTCCGATCGCCTCCTGGACGTCGAAAGTCAGCTCGCATGGCTGCGCGACCTCGGCTTCGCTGATGTCGACTGCTACTGGAAGTGGCTAGAGATGGCACTCCTCATCGGCGTCAAGCCGGGCGTCGCCACGCCCTTCTAAGTCTGAGCCGCAGGCATGAATTCACTACTCGCCGGCGAGGTCCCTGTTCTCCGGGACGAACTTGCTTGCGGTAAACGTCGCGCCCTGAGGGTCGGTGATAACGGTCATCCTGACCCAGGGAGCATCGAAAGGCGGGACGTCGACCCTGCCCCCCAGTTCGGTTGCCTTTTCGGCGGTCGCGTCAGCATCGTCGATCGCGAAGGTCACGCTCCAGTGCGCGGGCACGTCGCGTTGGGAATCCGGGATCGGGTTGAGCGTCGCGACGACGTCCTCGAAGCCCTCTGGAGCACCGGCGGTCTCCGTCATCCGCTCGCGGAGCCCGGGATCGCGCTGCTCGAGGAAGTCGCCGTACCCGGGGAGCCGCCACATCTCGGCCCCGCCGGGGAGCCCGAGCGTCTCCCACCCGAACAGCGAGCCGTAGAAGGACTTCGCGCCTTCCGGGTCTCGGGTGTTGAGGGTGTTGAAGTTGACCGAGCCGGGCTCGTTGACGATCTGTGCGCCCTTGTGCTCCTTGGCTTGCCAGACGCAGAACGCCGCACCCTCGGGATCCATACATACCGCCATCCGGCCCCAGCCCATGGCGTCGAATGGCTCGCGCAGGACGCGGCCACCGGCACCGAGCACCGTCGCGGCGATCTCGTCGGCGCTCTCAACCCAGATGTAGGTGTTCCACGCGGCCAGCGGCGGTCCGCCCTCGGGCAGTGGTGCGATCGCGGCTACATCTCCGCCGCGAAGGCGCGCGATGTAGTAGTGGCCGGGTGCTTCTGGCGGCATCGCGTCCTCGAGGTCCCACCCGAGGAGGCCGCTGTAGAACGCGGCGGCGGCGGCGGGATCGGGCTGCGACGTGTCGACCCAGCACGGGACGCCCGGAATGTATCCGTCTCGCTCAAGCATCGTGCTCCTTCGTAGCTCGTTGACTGCGCGACGAACGGTAAGAGTGATCTAGGTCAAGATCGGTCCGCGCTGGCGCGCGCATGGAGAAGCGATCGACGTTGCGGCCGGTGCCGGATCTACTCTGCGCGTCAGAGCAACTGCGGCGGGTCGCCGTCCGGGGGGCGAGATTGCCTTCAGCACGACGTGGGTATGCACGGCGCCGTGCGGCGATAACTTTTTCCAATGCAGGAACGTCACCGACCGCCTCGAGCTGATCGACCTGCTCGGACGTCCGCGTGCCAGCGACGTGGTCGGCTGCAACCTGCGCAGCAGCGACGGCGACCTCGACGTACACCGCCGGCGATGTCGCCTGGCAGCCGCTGCCGGCGAACCAACGAGGAGGGACTGAGGCGATGAGAAGACCCGTCGAGCTATTTCCGAAGGCGCTTGTATTTCTGTTGGCGGTTATCTTGTCATGGTTGGCGCGGTCGCGGTGGATGCGGCCACGCCCGCTCAAGTTGTGCAGGCCGACAAGAAGGCGGCGGTCAGTGCGGCGGATCAGCTGCTTGGCGGGATCGTGCTGCCGGCAGGCGCAAGCCGGACTCCCACCGAGCCAACGGGCGACGCGCACGAGCTGGCGCAGCCGATGGCGTGGTTTGGCTTCGCAGCGGAGGTCGACCGGCACGAGTTCTGGACGGTGACGTCATCGCCGAGCGCAGTGATCGCCTCCTTCTCAGCGCACCTACCAGCCGGCGCCAAGCCCTCCGGCGCCGGCTCCTCCGGATCCGGCATGACCGCGTCATACTCGCTCCCCGCCCTGCACACGCCGGCGCTCGGTCAACGAACTCTTCTTGTCGATGCGGTGACGTTGGCCAATGGCACCACCGGCGTTCGCGCCGATGCTGCGGTCCGCTACTCGGCACCCCGTCTGCCCAACCAGCAGGTCCCGCCGCAGGCACGAGTGCTTGAGATCGCCAAGGTCGGTCGCAAGTCTAAGCCGCTGCTCTCGATAACGGTCACAAAACTCTCTCGGGTGAGGCGGATCGCCGCGCTGGTCAACAGTCTCCCGTTCACCGCCGCATCGCGGGGCGCCATCGCCTGCCCCGAATAGGACCGGGGCCGATCGACACCTTCACGTTCCGCGACGCACCGGGCGGCCGCGTTCTCGCCCGAGTGAGCGAACTCGCCGCCACGCCGATCGGGCCCGAGCCGTGCTTCCTGACGAGCTTGACGATCCGTGGGCACCAGGAGCCATCGCTACTCGAGGGTGGCATTCTGCTGAACCGCGCTGGTGCCATCCTCGGACTGAGGCTGACCTCGAGCTGAGGACGGACCCCGCCCGTTACGGTGGTGCGGCGTCAGAATGACCGGTCATGAGGCGGCCGGATGTCGTGCTCTTTGACCTTGACGGCGTCATCGTCGATTCCCGCGTGCCGTTCGTGCGCTGTGTCAACGCGGCGCTAGTCGCCCATCGACTTCCGGTCCGGCCCGCGCACGAGCTTTACCAGTATCTCGGGCCGCCGCTTCACGGCACCTTCGAAGAGCTGGCGGGTACCGGTCCGATTGCTCAATCCTGCGTAGACGCCTACCGGGAACGCTACGCGGCCCGCGCCGCCGCGGAGACGTCTGTGTTTCCCGGGGTGCGGGAGGTGCTCGAGCTGGCCGCGTCGACGTTACCGCTCGTCGTGGGGACGTCGAAGGCGAGCGCGCTCGCCGAACCGCTGCTGGCGGCGCTCGGTCTGCGTGAGCTGTTCGTAGCCGTCGTCGGGCCTAGCCTCGACGCCGCAAACGAAAGAAAGGCCGTCACGATCGAGCGAGCGTTGTCCGGGGTGACGCCGGGAAGTCGGGCGGTCATGGTGGGTGACCGCCACTATGACGTCGCGGCGGCAAGTGAGCACGGGATTCCAACTCTCGGTGTGCTGTGGGGCATCGGGACAGAAACGGAATTGCGCGACGCCGGGGCCGAGGCGCTCGTTCGGTCACCGGAGGAGTTGGTACCCATACTCGGCCTCGCGGGATGAACGAGGCAGCCGCTCGAGCGCGGTTAGGGGCGGGGATCCCTGCCATCGCCGGCGAGCCGGTATCGACGACAAGGCGACCGCCGGGGTTTAGGAGGCGGTGGATCTCGGCGAGCGCGACCGTCCGGTCGGGAAGGCGAGCACCCCGGAGATGTGACCACTAACGCCTATTACGACCCTGGCTTGCAACTGCATGGTGTATGACCGTCAGTTCGGGACCTCGTGGGGCTCGGCGACCAGTACCAGTACTCCCAGCCGACCAGAATTCGGGTCAACAGGACTACATCGATCTGGCTGGATCGAAAACGGTGTAACGGGTCAGCCAAACCGACGCCGACACCGACACAGCCGTGTGCATCGTCCCCTGACTGCACGGCCTCAGCCTGCTGCACCGTGACGTCCCGATGACGGGACTCACGCGACCTGGAAGCGAGCGGAGCTGGTCTTACCGGTGAGCGAGCCGAGCGTCGGCGCGACCTCGAGCAGGTAGGACCCGGCCGCCAGCGCGCGCCCGCCCAGGCGGCCTGTGAAGACGACGCTGTTCGCTCCCGCGTTGTCCACGTGGGTGAAACTCCCAATGGACTTGGCGGCCGTGCACGCCTTAGCGTGTTTCGGGCGCTTGTGGCCGGCGCTCAGCAGACGGCAGGGGCCATGGGCAGTTCGGTAGGCTGGACCCTGCAGCACCACGGTCAGCTTGGTCGTGGCCGTCTGGGTGTCGCTGTAGGCGATCGTCGTGCCCTTGCCCTTGCGCGACTTCCCGGCCGGCTGGGGTTTGAACGAGGCGGGCTTGAGCTTGAGTTGGGAGTCCTGCGGTGCCACCGGGGTGGGGGTGGGGGTGGTGATCGGGCCGTTCGGAGCGGTGAAGACGTCGGATCCAAAGGCGGTCGTGCCTGTCGCGTCGGCGAGTCGTGGGAGGCCGAAATGTCTTCGACGGTGCCCAGCATCGAGTAGTGGTTGTAAGCGGAGTTGGTGGTGGTGACCGGGGCGATGTATGGGGAGAGGAGCACGGCGCCAACACGCCCTCCGCCCGATCCGTAGATGCCAGGGGCCACCTCACCGGGTCCGGGAGCCTCGCCGCAGCACGCGGTCGAGTCGCCAGTGGGGCCGCCCAGTGCTTCGTCGAAGGTGATGATCAGCAGCCCGTTCTGCTTGAACGCGGGCGAGGAGGTGATCATGGGCACCAAGGTCTTCAGGTAGGTGTCGGCCTGCGCGAGCCCGCCGGGTCCACCGTTGGCACACGGCGTGTCGTGGCCGTCGTTGCAGGTGCTGGGCGTAACGAAGGTGTAGTTCGGCGTGGTGGCTGCGCTCGCCAGATCGTTGGGTAGCTGGCACTCGATCACGCATCGCACGCCGCCGGCATCCACGTGCCGCCAGCGCTTGACACGATGATCCTTGATGTTCAGGCCGCGAGCTCCGCAGCCTGCGCACAGCGGCTGCTTGCGGCGCAGCGCGACGGTCACGATCACCGCCTCCGATCCGAACGCCCACGTCCCTGACCCACGCGCCCGGCAGCCCGAGCATCCGGTTGAATGCGGTCGTGACCCGCATGTCGCCCTCCTTCGTAGACCGCTGAACATCAGACATCCAGCAGCCTGCCGAACAGGGGGCGGCGGCGGGTCGCCCAGCACG
>JALYZL010000134.1 GCA_030948875.1 Actinomycetota bacterium | reverse complement strand
CTGTCGCAGCAACGTCAGCTGATGCGCCCCGCCGTTGACGATCGCGAGATCGTCCGCGTAGCTGCTCGCCGGCGGGAGCCTCAACGGCGAGATCGCGATCGGATCGGGGCCTACGGGGATCGGCGCGCTCTCGGTCGGGACCAGCGTGCCGTGCGCTCCGAGAGTGTCGCCGAGCAGTGTCAGATTGCCTGCGGAGTCGGTGACCGCGAGCAAACCGGCGGCGCCGAAGCTGCCAGCAGCGAGCGCCTGAGGCGTGCTGCTGAGAGTCCACGTCGCTTCCGTAGTCAACGCCTCTGAGTGCCCGAACGGGGCTTGGATCGCGAAGTCTGCGATCGCACGCACGTCGCGCGCTCCGGCGTCGGCGACCGCGAAGTTGGCGCCGCCGACCACGAGCGCCACCGGATCGGCGCCCACCGTGATCGCGGCCTCGGGATAGAACGTGCCATCGCCGCGGGAGCGCAACACGGCGAGTCGGTTCTCCGCGGGCTCGAGAAAGGCGATCGCCCCGGGATTTGAACTGGCGCTCGAGGTGCCCTGAGTGGCCACGATCGCGCCCGGTGAGCCGCTGACGGGGATGAACGTCGCCGGCTTGAAGGTGCCATCCCCGTTCCCGATCAGGACCGCGATATCCGTGGAGCCAGCGTCAGCGACGGCAAGGTCGCACTTGCCGTCGCTGTTGAAATCGGCGCTCAGTGAACGACGCGTGAGGAGACCCAGATAGGGTCCCGGTACGCAGCTCGTGACCGCCACCGGGTCCTGCCCGACCGGGATCGGCGCCGACGGTGGGGCGAACGTCCCATCAGCCCGCCCGGCCATGAGAACCACAGCGTTGTCTGCCGGAAGCGCGACGATCAGGTCGGGGATCCCATCGCCGTTGTAATCGCCGTAGCCGATCGCGGACGCCGCACCCCCGACCGGATACGCCGCCGACCGGTACGTCGGCGCTTGGGCGGCGCGCGCCGAACCGGCCAGCGCCAGAGCGAACGCAACGACAGCAGGCAGGATTGTGCGACCAGCCCGCCAACCACACCGGTCGCCCGCAAGCAGGGAAGACCTGGGGCCGTTAGCCAAACCCGGCGCGGATATCCTCGGTGAACGCATGCCCGAAATAGTCGCGCGCATCAACTCGACCCCCGGGTGCTCCCGTTGATCGATCCCTCCCAACCGTAGCCTTCGCCCTCGAATCGCCGCCTCCTTTGACAACGTCAACAGACGTCTCGATGCCTATATCGGCCCGAACGGCCCCCGCCTTTAGAACAAATGTCGAGAACCGCGCCTGGTGCTCAAGTGCCGCGGCGACGGACCCCTGCCCCCGGGGCGTCTGTCTGACCCGGCGCCGCCCCAGACCTGGCTACGTCACGGTGTAGCATCTCCGAGCAGGAACGCGATGAGCGCCGACGCGCCGAGCGCGAGCGGCTGCAGCACGCGGCCTAGGAGCTGCTGAGCTCCGCGGGTTGGGCACGGGCATGGCCAGGGTAACCACGTTGCGCTCGGGGTCTTGAACGAAGGCAAGGCGCTCGGTGGTGACGCCCAGCTCCGCCGACTCGCGATGTAGGTGCGCGTCCGTGCCCGACGTCACGGGTTCGCCGTCGCGGTGATCGCGATGACTCCCTGTTGCGGGTCGGCGATAAGAGCGCTGCGCAAACCTGGCGTGTCTGTTGGTGGGAGGAGGAGCTGCCCGCCGCGGGCGTCGCATCCTCGGCGGTCGCGTCGACATCATTGACGCGGAAGTTGACCGCCCAGTGGGGGGGAACCTCGCCAGTCGCGTCGATTGGAGTGACCACGCCGACGACATCGGATGGCAGTGTCTGCCACGGCTCTCCGCCGACATAGCCCGGCAGCCTCCAGAAGGCAAGTGGCGAATCGGGAACCGCCTCCAGCTGCCAGCCGAAGACCGCGCCGTAGAACGCCGCGGCGCGGTCGACACTCGGCGTGTGCAGGGCCTCATCGCCCATGTCCCAGGCTCGTTGACGAGTTCGGCGCCCATCCGTTCTTCGGGCTGCCACAGGCCGAAGGCGACGCCGGTGGGGTCGCTGACCAACGCCAGGCGACCGTCGGGCGAGGCGTCCAGCACGCCGGTCACGATCGATCCCCCCGCGGACGTCACTCCTGAGGTTGCCTCGGCGATGCTCTCCACGCGGATGTGGGTGCTCCATAGCGCCGTTGGTGCCGAGTCTGGTGCTTGTGCGATCCCGGCGACCAGCCGTCCCGTCAAGCGGGCGGCAAGGTAGTGCCCGTCCACGCCTACGGGCATCGGGCTCGCGGATCGAAGCGCCAGCCGAGCAACTGGGCGTAGAACTCCGCGGCCGCGCGCGGATCGGGCTGGAGCGTCTCGACCCAGCAGGGAACGCCGATCGGGTAGTCAGTGCGTTGGCTCATCGTGGTGATTCCTTTTCTCGGGATGGGTGGCCTGTCGGAACGGCCATCCCGGCGCGTTAGCTGAATGCAGGTGTCAACGAGGGCTGTTGAGCCCAGGAGTTCGTTGCGAACCGCCGCACGGTCAGTACCGATCTGGCTCGGGGACTGTCGCGGGCGGTCGACGCGGTCACGAGACGTCGCCGGCTCGCCGCGGGCGCATTGGCGCACCGTCTCGGCCGGGCCGGGTGCCGATCAAGACGTCGGCGACGTTCAGCTGTCGTGCGCAAGGCCGACGATCCACCCACGCTATCGCAGATCTCAAGGGGTTGGCTCCTTGCGGGCAGCATCTTCAGCGTTCGGAACCTCCGACCTCAGGCGTATTCGAGAGCGAGGGCACGGGGGGGCAGAATCGCCGGATGGTTCCCAGCGGGCTGCCACTGCTCCAGTCGTTAGCCGCTGCGCTGGCGCAGGATGGCATCGAGGTTCTCGTTCTTGGAGGCTGGGCTGAGGAGCTCCACGGCCTCACACGCGCGATAAACCACCGAGACATCGACTTGCTGCCGCTCGATCCCCCGAAGACGTCCTCGACGCCTTTCTTGCGACCCGCGAGGAGATAGACGAGAAGCGATCCAGCCATAGCGGGCGTTCGAGGTCGACGGGACGCTCATGGAGCTCTTCATCGCGCGCGACGGGAACGGCTACCACGCGACCTACCTCTGGGACTTATTTTAGAGGTGAAGCCACTTTGAGAGTGCCCGTCGGCGATCAAACCGATAGCGCCGTCGTTGCGGCATGAGCGCTAACGTTTTCGTTGTGAGCGGCGGCCTTGACAGTCGTCATCGAGAGGGCGAGCGGGCGCGGCGGCGTGCCGCGCGGGAGCTGATCGGCGCGTATCACGAGGAGCGACTCCGGGGGCTTGTGGAGCATGGGCGTGGCGGGTTCGCCCGGCGCGATGCCGGGGAGATCGATGTGTTCGAGCTTGATGATCTCATCCACGACTACAACCGCTCGGCACGTACGCTATGGAAGTTCTGCGGGTCGAGCGGCTCCGGATGGGAGACCGCGGCGCGAACTCTCGAGTTTCTCCGACAGGGTGCAGCGCCTCGGGGATGCAGCGCGCCGGCAGGGACACGCAGAGGATCACGCCGTGGAGCCGGGGGGCGCTCGGCGCCCATAAGCCGGCGATTCCTTCGCCGAGGAGCTGTTGACCGATGGCCTGGAATGCCGGCCAGCCACGCCGACCCGGCGCTGGTTGGTGGCAGGCCAACGCGGGCGAGCCGCTCGCGAGTGCGGAGATCGGCAACCTGGAGCGGGTCGATCTCATGCGCCATAGATCGCGCGGCAGCGCGACCCGGGGAGGGATACCGAGCTCGGCGAGATGGCGATACCACTCCGCCCGTACCCCGGCTTCGTCCTCACCCAGAGCGAGCGTCTACAACCTCGCCGCGCTGCCAGCGATTATCGGGAGGGGCGAGGGACGGGCAGCCGGGGTCGACGCCGGTGGGCGTGTGCCGCAGCCACCGACCCTGAACGGTCGTCGGCTCGACATCGAGCGCCACAAGTTCAAGAAGCGCCGGGCGACTCGAGACCGGAAATCGCCTGCGCGACGCGGCGCGCCTGCCCACGCGCGAGCAGCTCGATCGGCCGCCGGTCATCCAGCGCCTCGATCGGCTTCACCAACCAGACCTGGATGTACTCCGCGTCCATTACCCGCGCCAGACGGTCCGTGATCTCCCCGAGCTCCGCGACCCCGCGCGCGATCCCCAGTCGGAGAGCTCCGACCGCTCAACCAGTCCCGGACCGTGCTCGGCGCCGCACCGACCGCCTCAGCGATCACGTCATGAGGCAAATGAGCTTCGTCGTGAATACGAACTGCTTCAGCGGGCGAATGCTGTGGGCATGACCCTGATCGTCGCCCTCCGTCGCGATTCCGTCAAGAACCCGCGCTTCTGCTGTGTGCAGGCGAAGCGACCGGGCATGTAGAAGAAGTTCTGCGCCTGCGTCCGACGCCGGGTATTGAAGGCAGGCTCAGACTCGGTACCGCCGCCGCACGACCGTCGCCGTCCAGACGGCCGCGCGACAGCGCACCTGATAGTGCCGCCCGTGTCGACGGCGATGCGGACGGTGCCTTTAGCTCGCGTCGACGAGGCTGCCGGCGAGCGGGGACCCGGTCCGCCTTGACGCGCCCGCCCGCGACTCGCACTGGGTCGCCATGTCGATGATCAGCGAGCTCGGGTAGGGCTCGTCGATCGCCAGCTTCGAGAAGCCGAGCGCCGCCTTCAGCGCGTGCGCCCGCGGGACCGCCGCGCGGGTGATGCCCACGAAGGCGATGTAGAGGATCCCCGCCATCGTCCAGGTGATCAGCGTGGCCGGGCCCCAGTACCGGTTGGCGTTCTCCCCGGGCATGATCCCGGTGGCGTAGGCCCCGAAGGCCACCGTGATGGCCAGCGCGACGACGGCTGGCCAGTTCGCGAACCCCGCCTGGCCCCAGCTCGGGACCTTGGCCAATGGACGCGAGATCCCGTACAGGCGCGGAAGGAGGAAGTGATCGACGCACATAATCACCGTCGCGCAGGGCACGCTGATGGCCAGGAAGGCGGCGACCTTGTAGAAGCCGTTGGTCACCGAGTAGTTGACGAGGTAGCCGGCGAGTGCCGCGATTCCGGCGCAGATCAGGCACGAGTACAGGCGCCTCCATCGGTGCCACCCGCCGAAGATGTTCTGGACGGCGTTGATCGCCTCGTAGTAGTTGCCGTCGTTGAGCGCGAACTGGCTGACGGTGGCGAGGATGAAGGCCAGCGGCAGGAGCCCGAAGAGCGAGTAATGAGTGGTGTAGTTGACGACGGTCCCGAACTTCGAGGAGCCGGCGAACGCGGCCATCATCCAGCCCCCGACGCAGAACAGCAGCATGGTCCCGCACAGGGCGAAGATGAAGGCGGGGGCCGGCCACCAGAACTTCGGCTTGCCGTAGCGGAAGATGTCGGGCTCGTTACCCCACATGGCCGAGCCGACGATGACGCCGACGATCTGCCAGATGCTCAGCCCCAGGACGTTCTTCGGGTGCGCGCCGAGATGTGAGCCAGTAGTGAGGCCCTTGATCACCATGTAGGCGACCCAGATCATCACGAGCGGCGTCACCGCGTAGCGCGCGAACACGCTGATGCCCGTGAAGCCGAACAGGCTGTTGAACACCATCACGGCGGCGAAGATGATGGTCAGCGCCTCGACCCCGGTCCAGCCGTAGAGCCCATTCCAGATCTGGACCATGAGCCCGGCCTGGAACCCCGTCCAGCCCAGGGACCCGACAATGAGGAAGATCGAAACCAGGTTCGAGCCGCTGAGGCCGAACACCGATCTCGTGAGCAGCGCGTGCGTCTGGCCGGTGCGCGACCCCAGGTAGGCGGAGCACAGCACGTAGATGAAGTAGAACGCGGCGCTGAGCAGCGTTACGCCGACGCAGCCGAGCAGCGAGAAGCCGGCGTCGTGGATCTGCGTGCCGATGAACAGGTAGGAGAAGCCCGCCGTGAAGGTCGTCCAGATCCCGATGAAGTGCCACAACGGGCGGCGGCGATCGAGGGGGACGATCCCGCTCTCGCTCGTCGAGAAGTCGTGGGCGATCGAATCGTGGAGCGACGCGCGCTCGAACTCGAGATCCTCGGCGACGTCGGCAGCGAGATCTTCGGGGTGGTGGCGATGCTCGACGGTCTGGGTCATCAGGCCATCCTGTGTCGATGTGGTCCGCAGGTTAGGCGCAACCTAACGGCGTGCGCCCGAGCGGCCTATGGACTCACGGTCGAACAGCCCGGCCCCTTGCTTGGCCCTCCAGGCCCAGGCCTCATGTCAGCGCCGGGATGATGTGCTCGCCGTAGGCGGCGAGCGTCGCCTCCTGCTCACCCGCCATCAGGTAGATGTTGAACTGCTCGACGCCGAGCTCGGCAAGCTCTGTGAGCTTCTCGATGTGCTCGTCGATCGACCCGAGCACGCAGAAGCGGTCGCAGATGGCATCGGAGATGTACTTGCCGTGCTCGGCGCCGGTGCGGCTGTGCTCGGCGTAGTTGTAGCTGGCGACGTCGGCGGCGTAATCGGTGAGCACGGTCGGTACCTCGCCGCCGGTGCCGTGGGCGGCGATGATGTCCTTGACGTGGTTGGAGACCATGGCCGGGAACCAGCGCACGTCATCGCGCCACCGCTCGCGGTCACCGATCACCGCCGGAGCGCACACCACGGGCGCGAGCCGCTGGCCGGCGCGCCCGACAGCGGCGGCCGCCTGCTCGGCGCGGCCGATGATCCAAGTGGTGATCTCGGGGTCGGCGAGCTGGATGATGATGCCGTCGCCCACCCGCCCGGCGACGGCCAGCGCGCGCGGTCCGTAGCCCGCGACGTACATGGGGATCTCGGGCTGGCCCTCGGCCCAGGAGAGCCGTAGGTCCTTGCCGTTCCATTGCACCGGCCGGCCGTTCATGAGCTCCTTGATCATCTCGAGGGAGCGCTCGAATTCGACCATGGGCACCGGCTTCAGCCCGACCACGCGCCGCGAGGAGTCGCCGCGACCGATCCCCATGGCCATCCGGCCGCCGGTGATCTCCTGCAGGGTGGCGTACGCGCTCGCCGTCACCGTCGGCTCGCGGATACCGGGATTGGTCACGCAGTGCCCGAGCTTGATCGCGCTCGTCTCGGTGGCGGCCACGGTCAGGAACGCGTAGCCGTCCTCCCACAGGATGTGGGAGTCGTACGTCCACGCGTGCGTGAAGCCCGCCTGCTCGGCGAGTTTCACGAGCTCCACGAAGCGGCCGCTCGGTGGGTCGGGCAGAATGGTCACGCCGAACTCCACGGGGCGAGGCTACGCGCACCGCCGGACGGTCCGCTAGGACCACATGTACAACCTTGCCGGGGTTCCGTTGGACAGGCGGCACAAGCTGGTGTCGCCGGGCTTGCGCCGCATCTATGATCGCCCGCGATGGGCCTGATCGTTCGCCAAGCGCAGCGGGCCGGCGCCGCTGCTAACGCGCAGCGCCTCGTGGACATCGCCATCGGGGACGGCGTCATCACGGCCGTGTCGCCTCGGTTGGAGGAGACTGCCGCTGTCGAGATCGACGCGGGCGGGCGCCTGGTCACCGCCCCCTTCGTCGACAGCCATTTCCACCTCGATGCCGTGCTCACCGCCGGCACGCCGCGGCGCAACGCCTCGGGCACGCTGCTCGAGGGGATCGCGCTGTGGGGCGAGCTCCAGCCGCTGCTCCACCACGACGCGGTGAAGGAGCGGGCCCGGGAGTACCTGCGCTGGTGCGTCTCGCAGGGCATCCTCTTCCTGCGCAGCCATGTCGACATCTGCCAGGAATCGCTGGTGGCGGTACGCGCGCTCGTCGAGCTTCGCGACGAGCTCCGCGGGGTCATCGACGTTCAGCTCGTGGCCTTCCCCCAGCATGGCCTGCTGCGATCTCCCGGCGCGGTCCGTCTGCTCGACCAGGCGCTCGACCTCGGGCTCGACGCCGTCGGCGGGATCCCCCACTACGAGCGCAGCCGCGAGGCCGGGGTGGAGAGCGTCCGCCTGCTCATGGACCGCGCCGCGCGCCGTGGCCTCAGCGTCGACATGCACTGCGACGAGACCGACGATCCCCTGTCGCGCTTTGTCGAGGTGCTGGCGGAGGAGACGGTCGCTCGCGACATGCAGGGGCAGGTGACGGGCAGCCACCTGACCTCGCTGCACTCCGTCGACAACGCCTACTTCGCCAAGCTCCTGGCGCTGCTCGAGGACGCCGCGCTCACCGTGGTGTCAAACCCGTTGCT
>JALYZL010000127.1 GCA_030948875.1 Actinomycetota bacterium | reverse complement strand
GAGCGGCTCAACCTTCGCGCTGGTCCACGATTGGTGCGAAGCGGTCGCCGGTCATAGGCTCATGCCGAGCGGCACCGGGGTCGCGCCCGCGAAGAGCAGGAACCAGATCACGAAGGCCACCACGGCGACACCGGCGCTGACCACGAGCACGCCCTCGAGGACGAAATGCCCGGGGTCCTGACGACCGCTCGCGAGGCAGATCGCCCGGTAGGCGTTGCTGAGCCTGACGAGGATGTAGGCGAGCAGGAGGATCGCGCACACCACCCCGATCGACATCGCCCCCACGGCAGCCCCGAGCGACGAAGTGGCCCCCTGGATCTTTGATCCGATCCACAGCATGCCCAGCGGCGTGCCGATCCACAGGCCGAGGCTGCCGAGGAACATGATGAGCACGACGAGGGCCGCGCCCGTGCCCATCCGCAGCAGGTCACGCATGCCAGCTGTCAATCACTGGTCCTGAGGACGTGTGGAATCGGCTGGCGCAGATTCCATGGCCGGGTCGCGACCGCGAGGCCGCGACCCCTGGCTAACGGACAGCCAGAGGAGAGCTTGACCTGCCACCACCCCATGAGCATGCCGATCAACCCGAGGCGGGGTCTGACATGCCAGACGCCGCAGCCCGGCTCGCCGAGATCGTGCTGCGAGACCCGGGTGAAGCGGCACTTGCCCGGCTCGAGCAACATCCGCTCGAGGAGCACGCGCTTGGCCGAGTGCTCGTCCACGAGCTCGGTGATGGTGAGCCGGGCACAGCGCAGGCGCTCGGCGAGATCGTCGCGCACCCGCTCGAGCTCCTCGAGGTCGAGCAGGCGCGGCTCGGCGGGCTCGCCGGCGGGCATTGCAAAGCCGCCCATCGGATAGGCGGTGACGAAAGCGTCGGCGAGCTCGCGCTCGAGCTCGGCGATCTGGTGCCGGAGGGACCGGCGGGCAGCGCGCGCGCCGATCTCGGTGCGAGCACGCTCCCGAGGATCGTCCCGGACCGGAGCCTGCGTCTGAGCGAAGATGACGCGCTCAGAGAGCTCCATGCCGATCAAGCGGCGCGACCGGCGACGCTGGCGCGGGCTTGCGCCCAGGTGACCATGCGGCGGGCGTCCTCGTCGTAGAGCTTCAAGCGCACCGCGCACAGCCCCTGCCACAGCGAGATCGTCGGGGCCCGGTGGAGGAACTGGTTCTCGTCGTGCGCGCGCTGGAGGTTGTAGTTGGGAATGCGCGCGAGCAGATGATGGATGTGGTGGAGCCCGATGTTGCCGGTGAAGAACTGGAGCACCTTGGGCAGCTTCAGGTACGAGCTCCCGGCGAGCGCCGCGTCGATATAGCTCCACTCGTCCGAGCGCTCCCAGTACGCGTCCTCGAACTGGTGCTGAACGTAGAACAGCCACACGCCGGCCCCGCCCCCAATGAGAATGGTTGGGACCTGTAGGAGCAGGTAGTCCCGCCATCCGATGAGCAAGATGATCCCCCCGACGATGGCGAGGAGGGCGACGTCCGTATACAGGTGGCTGCGACGGATTCGCGGCCGGGCACCCATGGGAATCATCCGCGGTGCCAGCGCGAGCGCCCAGATCGGGCCGAGGGTGAACATCACGAACGGACTGCGGAACAGGCGATAGCCAAGGCGGCTGAGCCGCGGCTTCGACCGGTACTCGGCCACCGTCCACGTCTCGACGTCACCGAGGCCACGCCGGTCGAGATCGCCCGAGGAGGCATGGTGCTGCGCGTGCTCGTGGCGCCAGCTGTGGAAGGGCGTGTAGACGATCAGCCCCGCGAGGATGCCGACCCAGGTGTTCCCGCGTCGGGTCGGCATGAACGAGCCATGGGTGCAGTCGTGGAAGACGATGAACGTCCGCACGAGGAAACCCGATGCCGGGATGGCGAGGAGCAGCACGAGCGCGTAGGAAACGGGGAGCAGCAGCCACATCGCCACCATCAGCGCGAGGTAGGGAACCACCGAAGTCCCGAGGCACGCCATGCTCCGGCGGACGTCCGCCTGGGCGTAGGGATAGAGCGCGTCACGCCAATGCACTTCCTGACCTTCGACCTGCGGGTCCGGCGGAACGGCGTGAGCGACAGAGGTCGTGCCCACGAAAGCCTCCTGTAAGGACAACGGCGCCGGCGGGCGGCCGGCGACTGGAATGCGTCCAGCGTACCGATTCCGGCGACCGACCACCAGCGACTGCCTCCAGCGATCGGCGCTACCCGGCGTTCAGCGCCTCGACGCAGACCCACAGCGCCTCCTCAATATGGATCTGCGGCACTCCCTCGACGCGGACGGCGAACAGCATGACCCGCTCTGTGTCCACGCCCGGCGCGTGGCCCGGGGCGACCTCGCCGAAGAGGATGCCGTGCACCGTTTCGGCGTCGGCGACGACGAGCAGGCCGGCGCGTAGATGGCTCCCGTAATCGGTGCTCCCGAGGCGGTCGCCCTCGACGCTCACCCGGATCCCGAGGCTGCCCGCGTCGACGAGGTCGGCGTCGAGCGCCCACACCCCGACGCCGGTCTCGACGAGCGCGACGAGCATCGCGTCCTCGAGCAGGCCACGAGAGACGAACTGCCCGTGCATCAGGCGCTCGAGGGCCGCCTGCTCGAGCGGGATCCGGGTGACGTCGGGGTCGAGCCCGATCTCGCGGAAGAACACCCGGTAGGCGTGCCCGATCGGCTGCTGGCGGATCGCCACCACCGTCGGGCCGCGGTAGCCGTTCGATAGGTCCCGCAGGCGCGCCTTGAGCGCACGCGGGCTGTCCCGGCGGCGGGCCTCCACGGTCACCCAGTCGATCGCCAGGCGGGGAAACTCCGCGTGGAGCCGCGGCTCGATCCACCCCGAGGCGGCGTAGAGGTCGACCTCCTCGGTCATCGCGGCGCGGACGCCTCGAGCCGCCGGACGCGCTGCGCGAGAGCCGCCGGTCGCGCCCAGTGGTCGCCGATCAGACGAGCCTGCACGATTCCGCCACGATAGGCGAGCTCGACGAGCGGACAGACCGCTACTCCGTACTGATAGCCGACGGCGCCGTCGGCGTCGTAGGCGACGGGGATCGTCCAGCCGTGCCTGCGGACGATCTTCGCCGCCGCCGCGTGGCCGGTCTTGACCGCCACGGCCGCGAACTGGACCGAGGGAATCTGACGCGCCACGATCTGCATCGCGTCGACCTCCTGCGTGCACTGCTTGCCCCCGGCGACGAAGAAGGCGAGCACGAGCGGCGCGCGCTTGACGAGCAGGCAGACGTTGAGGGCGCGGGGGTCGTGCCGGGCGAGGCTGCAGGTGGGATGCGCGACGTTGGCGTCGCCGGCCAGGTTCGAGGCTGCCAGCGGGGCCGCGAAGTAACGCAGCCTCTGGTGCGCAGGGACGCCCGCGGTCACCACTCCGTGCTGGAGGAAGGAGACCACCGAGATGACCACGACGATGATCAGTCCGACTCCGCCGACCATCCACCCGTAGCGTCGCGTGTCGATCACCGGGGTCGGCTTCGACGAGGACCCTCCTGCACGGCGCGCAGTCTGGGCGGCGAGATCGGGGTCGAGCCCGAGGGGTGTCGCCCCTGGCGCCGGGCCGTCCTCGGGCTCGCCGCGCGCCGGATCGAAGTCTCCGCTCATTTCCCAACCCCCCGAGTTCGCCGCCAGGCGAACTCGCAAGGGCGCGAAGCGCCCCTGAGCCGCCAGGCGAACTCGCAAGGGCGCGAAGCGCCCCTGAGCCGCCAAGTGACCGCGAAGCGGTCGCCCGACTCGCAAGCAACGACGTAGTCGTTGCCACTCACGCCACTCGCGGCCGGCGCCGAGTCCGGCGCACGACGGCGCCGAGACGCCTGACGGCACTCAGGGCGAGCGCGAGGGCGTCTTGGCGCTCGGACAGCGCGAGCACCGCGGGGAGCACGAACAGGACTCCGCCGAGCGAGACGGTGAGATCGATCAGGGTCACCAGGCCGAAGTCGCGGAGCATGTTGATGTCCGAGACCACGAGCACGCCGAAGCCGGCGATCGCCGTCACGCCGGAGGCGATCACCGCCGCGCCGGTCGACCCGTACGTGCGCGAGAGGGCCTCTTCGAGCTCGTGTCCCGCGGCGCGTTCCTGCCGGAAGCGCTCGGCGAGGAGCACGCTGAACTCGGTCGAGATGGCGATGACGAGAGCTCCGAGCGTCGCCGACATCGGGTTCAGGGTGATGCCGAGCACGAACAGGATCAGCGCCGACCAGCCGGTGGCGAGCGCGATGGGGACGAGCGGGACGATCGCCCGCCGCGGGTCGCGGAACACGGCGAGGAGCACGAGCCCGACCGCGACGATCCCGGCGAGGAGCGTCCACAGGCGCCGCGAGGACGAGGACAGGGCCGCGTTCGCCTGTGCCGCCAGCACCGGCAGGCCGACGAGGCTGGCGCTCACGCCGCGCGGCGGGTGCAGGCGCGACTGCATGTAGTTGATCACCCGCTCCTGCTTGGCCAGCGGCATCAGGCGGATCCCGAAGGTAACGGTGGCGTACCGGTAGTCGGGGGTGATGACCGCGGACTTGTAGTAGGGCGGAAGGATGGCGAGCAGGCTCCGGATCTGGGCCTGGGTGAGCGGGGTCGCGCTCGACGCCGAGGCCGCGCTCGCCGCGCTCGCCGTGCTCGCCGCGCTGCGCTGCGAGAACAGGTCGGGGAGCGACAGGGCCGGGCACAGCACCGCGCGTGCGCACCCCTTCCGCTCGACGTAGCCGAAGTGCCCCAGCAAGTCGTTCTCGTAGGAGATCATCCACTTGACGACCTTTGGCTGAGTCAGGTCGGCCGCCCGGATGGTCACGTCGATCTCGCCCGATACCCCCGTGACCTTCTCGAGCGTGCCCAGATCGCGCAGCGCCCGCATGGTGGACGGAACGAGCTTGGTGACGTCGGACTGGACGGACATCTGCGTATCGGCTACCCAGCCCGCCAGGGCGAGGACGGCGCCGACCGCGAGCACCGGCCCGGGGTTGGCAACGCTCGAAGAGATCGCCCGCTG
>JALYZL010000113.1 GCA_030948875.1 Actinomycetota bacterium | reverse complement strand
CCTCTCGATGCGCGCTCCGCTGCGCAAGCGCGGTCTCGGCCGTCTCGCGGCGCTTGGCTACGCTCGCGAGCTCAGCCTCGAGACCCGAGAGCTGGCTCCGGGCGCGGGCTGAGGCCACCTCCGCCTGCTCCGTTTCCTCCCGCTGCGCGCGGGCGTCGTCGCGCGCGAGCTCCCAGCGGGCCTCGACCGACTGGCGCTCGAGCCGGGCGTGCAGCTCGGCGGCCTCGGCCTGGCGCTTGAGCGGTCGCAGGCGTGACCGTGCCTCGCGCTCGACGTCGAGCGCTCGGTCGAGGTTGTCCACCGTCCTGGCGAGCTTGAGCTGAGCACGCCGGCGCCGCTTGCGGTGCTTGCCCAGGCCCGCCGCCTCTTCGATCAGCAGCCGGCGATCGCGCGGCTTCGAGGTCACGATCGATTCCACCCGTCCCTGCGAGATCACCGAGTGCATCTCCTTGCCGAGGCCGGTGTCCGAGAGCAGCTCGATCACATCGACGAGCCGGCAGCGAGCGCCGGCGATCCGGTACTCGCCGTCGCCCGTGCGGTCGAGCCGGCGGAGGATCGACACCTCGGGAAGGCCGAAGTCGAGCGTGCCGTCGCTGTTGTCGAGCACGAGCTCGACCTCGGCGCTCTTGGCCGCCTGGCGCCCGGGCGCGCCGCCGAAGATCACGTCCTGCATCGATTGACCGCGTACCGCCACCGGCGACTGCTCGCCCATCGCCCACAGCACCGCGTCGGTCACGTTCGACTTGCCTGAGCCGTTGGGACCCACGACCACGCTCACCCCGGGCGCGAACTCGAGGCGGGTGCGGTCGGGGAACGACTTGAATCCCCGGAGGGTGATCGACTTCAGGTGCACGGGCGAACGCGATTCTGACTCACGGCTCGGTCGCCTCCAGCGCAGCCTGCGCGGCAGCCTGCTCAGCGTCCTTCTTGCTCCGCCCCGATCCGCGGCCGACCTCCACCCCACCCACCAGCGCGCTCACCGAGAACACGCGGTCGTGCGGCGGTCCCTCCTCGGACACCACCATGTAGCGAACGAGCTCGCCCCGCTGCGCGAGCTGCTCCTGGAGGGCGGACTTGAAGTCGACCGGGTTCTCGAGCGCGTCCTCGATCTCGGGCTCGAAGGCCTCGCCCACCGCCGCCGCCGTGCGGTCGTAGCCGAACGCGAGGTAGCAGGCTCCGATCACCGCCTCGATCACCGACGCGAGCACCCGCTCGGTCCCGACCAGCGCCGCTAGGTTCGGCCCGGCGCCCGAGGGAGCGGCCGCGTTCAGGCGCTCGGGCACCCCGAGCCGCTCGGCCACCGCCGCGCATGAGCGACCGGACACGGCCTGGGCGCGGATCTTGGTCAGCCGGCCGGCGCCGAAGCGCTCCGCTTCGAGGCGGGGATACATATGTGCGGTGATCGCCAACTCGAGCACGGCGTCGCCCAGGAAGGCCAATCGCTCATAGGAGTCCGAGCGCCGCGCCGTCCACGAGGCATGGGTGAATACCTGGCCGGCCAGGTCATCCGGTAGCTCGTCGAGGAGGGTCTGCAGGGCGAGGTGCGAAGCATCCTCGGTAGTGCTCTCCGGGGCCGCGGCCTGCCCCGCGACGAGATCGGAATCCTCGACCCCAGAACTCACGGTTGCTCGCGGTCGGCGGGGCCGCCACTCACTGGGGCCCCGGCACGGCTCGCAAGCACGAAGTCGACCGTCTGCCCCACCGTGAGGATCTTCGACGCTTCCTCGTCGGAGATCTTCACCCCGTAGGAGTCTTCGAGCTCCTGGACGAGCGTGTAGAGGTCGAGTGAGTCGGCCACAAGATCCTCCTTGAAGCGCGTGGAATCACTGATGCGGTCCGGGTCCACCTCGAGCTCGTCGGCGAGGTGGGCGCGGATGAGGGAGAAGACCTGCTCGCGGGTCATCATCGCGACACGCTAGCCGCCGGCCCGGATGGCCGACCGACCGGGTTCCAGGGCCTCGGGCACCGATCTGAGCGCTCCAGCGCTCTCGAGCGCCGAGCGCGTCTTGGCGATCACGTCCTCCTGCACGCCGCGGGCGGCGACCTCGATCGCGCGGGCAAAGCCGCGCCGGGTGAAGCGGCCGTGGGCGACGACGCCGATCTGGCGCAGACCGAGCATGTACGCCCCTCCCGTCGACTCGGGATCGATCTCCCGCCGCAGCCGCCTCGCCGACGGTGCCAGGAGCACTCCTCCGAGCTTCCCCCGCCACGACGTCATCGCCGCGTCGCGCACGGCGATCATGGTGCGACCGGAGATTCCTTCGATTAGCTTGAGCGTGATGTTCCCGGTGAATCCGTCCATGACGACGACGTCGGCGGCCCCGGCGGCGACCTGGGTGCCTTCGATGTTGCCGATGAAGTGCAAGCCCTTTCCCGCGGGACCGGCGAGGCGGGCGTGGGCATCGATGAGCTCGGGTGTTCCCTTCGTCGCCTCCTCCCCATTGGAAAGGAGTGCGACCCGCGGCGACTGGATGCCCATCACCGCCCGCGCGAAGGCCGAGCCCATGTGGGCGAACTGAACCAGGTGCTCGGGGCGGCAGCTCACGTTCGCGCCTACGTCGAGGAGCAGCACCGGCGAACCCGGGATCGGCATCGGGAGCGCGAGGGCGGGCCGGTGGATGCCGCGGTCGCGGCGCACGTTGAAGTATCCGGCGGCCAGCGCCACTCCGGTCGAGCCGCCGGATACCAGCGCCTGTGCCCGGCCGTCGGCGACAGCACGCGCGGCCTGGACGATCGACGCCTCGGGGTTCGAGCGCACGGCGGCTCCCGGGTCGGCGGCCTTGGCGATCGACACGGGCGCGTCGATGACCTCGACGCCACTCGCGACGGGTCCGATCTCCCGCGCCGGCCCGAAGAGCAGCACGCCGATCCCCAGTTCGGCAGCGCGCGCCGCTCCGGCAGCAACCTCCGCAGGACCGAGATCGGCCCCGCACGCGTCCACAGCGACCGTGACCACGGCCGTGTTGGCTACTCGACCTCGTCGCCCGCAGGGACGACGACGGTACGCCCCTTGTAGCTGCCGCACACGGGACATACCCGGTGTGGGAGCCTCGGGCTGTGGCACTGCGGACAGGCGTTATAGGTGGGCGACGTCAGCTTGTGCTGCGCGCGCCTCTGGGCGGTGCGGGCGTGTGATTGCTTTTGCTTAGGGACGGCCATGGCGGGGAGAGTGTAGTGACCCGGGACCACGGGCTGTCGCCGGGCTGGTCGCCGGGCTTCGCGTTGCCGATCGCTCGGCCTCAGATCGGGTCTAGTCGAACCTCAGCTCGGACAGCTTTGCCCAGCGCGGGTCGGGCTCCCGCTCGTGTCCATGCTCGGGTCCGGCCTCGTTCAGGTCGGCCCCGCACACCGCGCACAGCCCGGCGCAGTCAGCGCGGCACAGCAGTTTCTCCGGGAGGCTGAGCGCGAGCGCATCACGCGCCCAGGCCGCGAGGTCGAGGATCTCGTGCTCGATGTACGGGCTCTCGAGCTCCTCGCCCTGCCCGGGCTGCGAGACCTCGCGGGCATCGACATGGAAGCTCGGGGTGCCGGGCTCCAAGCAGCGCATGCACGGACCGACGAGCGAGGCATCGAAGCGCAGCCGCAGCGCGTACCCGCTGCTTGTGGTACGCGAGAGATCGAGCGTGGCTCGGGTCAGCTCGGGTTCGACGACATAGCGATCACCGCCGAGCATGAACGGCGAGATCGCGACGGTGAGGTCGAGCCGCCGGCCCTCGCCCGAGGTCAGCCTCAGGCGGCCCAGGTCAAAGGTCTCGGTACGCAGGGACATACCCTCAGACTAGCGAGCGCCGAGGCGTGTTCAGGGTCCTTCTACGGCCCCTGCCAAGAACCGCTCGACGTCCCTCGCGTCCGCCTCCAGCGCCGCCGCATCCGGCCCGGCGATCCGGCCGAAGGGCGCGAGCGTGACCTTGCCACCCCGGACGCTCCAGATGCCTGCGGCGCGGCCGCGTACGAGGGCGAAGGGGCGAAACAGCCCGTTGTCGGTGACGAGCCGCTTGTGTTCCTGCACGATCGCGTCGCGTGAGCGCCATCCCAGGAGCACCGGGTCAAAGGCACCGAGCAGACGGGGCGGCGGCAGCTGTGCCGCGGGCGCGCGGGAGCGGAGGTCGACGAGCCCGTCAGGCCGCTCCACGAGCTCGGACGCGATGGCAGCCAGACCGGCGCGCGCGTCGCGCAGCGGAAGGCCCGCCCACCTGGCGAGGTCGCGATCGTCGGCCGGCCCGTGCCCGACGAGATACCGGCGCGCCAGCTCGGCCAGCGCCCGGTCGCGCTGCACCGGCGCCGGTTCGTCGAGCCATTCGCGCACGAGCACGAAGGCGTGCTCGGATCCGATCATCGGTCCCCGCACGACCAGCCCCCGCAGCGAGGCGAGCAGCAGCAGGTGGACGAGGGCTTGACCCTCGGTGTGCACGCCCGCCGCGGCGATTCGCTCGCGCAATTCCGCGCGCGTGAGTGGACCTTCCTCGGCGAGCGAGCGCTCGATCGCGTCGACCCCGCGCTCGGCGGCGTCAGCCGAGACTCCCTCCTGCGCGAGGCGCCGAGCGTTTCCGACCTGCAACGGTGGCGTCGTCAGCGCCTGGAGCCATGGATAGTCCTCGACCCTCACGAGGTGCAGCGTGCCGCGGCACAGCCAGGTGATGAGCAGCGAGCGCGACTCGGTGAGGGCGTGGTCGATATCCGCCGCGCTCACCCCCACGGTCCGGGCGCGGACCGCGAGACGTGCCCCGCGTGGGTCCTGACCCTGGATGGCAAGTAGCTGCCCGGCGACGGCCTCGGCGCTCTCGGCGGGCGGCCCGGCGAGCAGCTGGGAGGTGAGGCGCTCGACGAGGAGCTTGAGCTCGGCGTCCACGTCACGCGCTCGGCAGCTCGAGTCCCGCCGGAACCTCTCCTCGCTCGATCAAGGCGTAGATGTCCCCGGCGCGGCGCGGGTTGAGGAACACGTGGCGCTGGCCCACGCTGGGCTTGGCGACGAGGAGCCCGGCTCCGACGAGCCGTTCGCCGATGTCGATGGCCAGCGCCCGCTCGTTACCCGCGAAGCCGCGCGCGAGGTGCGCTACGTCGGTGTGGTACCCGCCCCACTTGCCCATTCCGGCGAGACGCTGGAGGATCCGCCGCGCGGCCCGCAGGGCCGGGTCCTGCTCTTCGTGCGGTCGCGCCAGGTCGGTGCTCGCGCCGAGCATCGCGAGGACTCCCTCCTCGTGCTCGGCGACCGACGCCTCGTCCGCCGGCTGGCCCCCGAGGCGCGCGACGGCCTCGGCGGCCCGCAACACATGGTCCTCGCCGATCGGAGCACGCAGGTCGGTGACGCCGTCGAGCACGCCCTGGGGCACCGCGTAGGCGCGCGCCCTGAGTCGGTCGATCCCCGCCGCGTCGTCCTCGAAGGCGAGGACGGCGAGCTCGGCCACTTCACTGCTGTCGGCCACGGCGAGCGGCAGGGCGAGCACGAGCCAGTCCCCGAGTGCACCTGCGCGCAGGTCAAGGGCTCGCGGGGCGGGTGAGTCAGGGCCTCGCTCAAGCGCTCCGGGAGGGACCGGCGCGGAGATGGCCGCGGCCTGCACCATCGCTCCCACGAGCGCGGCGACGAGCAGCCAGCCCCGCTC
>JALYZL010000080.1 GCA_030948875.1 Actinomycetota bacterium | reverse complement strand
TCGGGTTCACACCGGAGACGGCGACGCGGACGAGCACCTCACCAGCGGCAAGGACGGGATCAGGCAGCTCCCGGACAACGAGTACGTTCGCGTCGGGGCCCTCGGTCTCAAAGGTGGCGGCGATCATGCCCACATTCTGACCGGGCGCCCGGAGACGCGCTGTCGCCGTAGGGGCTACAAGCGCACCGCTTCCGCTTCGGCAGCCGGCGGGATCGACGCAGCAGCGCTGACGGCCCGATGACAGACGATCTGGACCGCTGCCTCCTGGGTGCGGCATTGTCAAAATTTGTCACGTCGCCATGAGCATCGATGTTCCGCGACGATGCTGAGCTGCAGATTGAGCGCCGGCGGCCATTGGCGAGCTGTCAAACCTGGACCGCGGTAAAACCGCCGGCGCGAGCGGGCGTCACGCGCTGCTGGACTGCGTCGAGCGGCTCAGCCGAGGGTGAACGGGTCGCGTGTGCCGCCTGAGAGCTCGACCCACACTGACTTATTCTCAAGGTACTCGTTCACACCCTCGATGCCGTTCTCACGCCCGAGCCCCGACCAGCCGAAGCCGCCGAAGGGGACGTTCGGGGCGACGACTCGGTAGGCATTGATCCAAATCGTCCCGGCCCGGATCTGCGCCGCGACGCGATGCGCGCAGTGCACGTCCCTGGTCCACACCGCCCCGGCGAGGCCGTAGCGGGTGTCGTTGGCCAGCGCGATCGCCTCGGCCTCGTCGGCGAAGCTGAGCGCGGCGAGCACCGGACCGAACACCTCCTCCTTAACGACGGTCGACTCCGAGGTCACGCCCGTGAGCACCGTGGGCTGCACGAACAGGCCGCCAAGCTCGGCGTGCGCCTCGCCGCCGGCGGCCGCGGTCGCGCCCTCCTCGCGCGCGCCCTTGAGGTAGCCGAGCACCTTCTCATACTGGGAGCGGTTGGCGACCGGTCCCATCTCGGTGGCGGGATCGTTGGGGTCCCCGAGCCGGATCGTCCGGGCGCGCTCGGCGATCAGCGCGACGAGCTCGTCGTGGACGTCCCCATGGACGATCAATCGCGAGCCGGCCATGCACGTCTGGCCGGTGGCGGCGAACACGCCGGCGATGACGCCATTGGCTGCCGCCTCGAGGTCAGCGTCGGCAAAAACGACCTGAGGGGACTTGCCACCGAGCTCGAGCGTCACCTTGTTCAGGTTGTCGGCGGCGGCGTGGGCGACTGCCTTGCCGGTCGCCGTCGAGCCGGTGAAGGCAACCTTGTCAACGCCCGGGTGACCGGCCAGCGCGGCGCCGACCTCGCGCTTGAGCGAGGTGATGACGTTCACAACGCCCGCCGGGAAGCCCGCCTCGTGGGCGAGGCGCACGAGTTCGAGCGTCGCGCCCGGCGAGTGCTCGGAGGGCTTGATCACGATCGTGCAGCCTGCTGCGAGCGCCGGCGCGAGCTTCCAGGTGCAGAGCAGCAGCGGCGAGTTCCACGGCGTGATCGCGGCGACGACGCCGACCGGCTCACGCCGGGTGTAGACGAGGTAGTTGGGATTCTGCGCGGGAATCTGGCGGCCCTCGAGCTTGTCGGCGAGCCCCGCGTAGTACAGGTACCAACCGCCCAGGCCGCGGGTCTGGCCGACCATCTCGCGAAACAGCTTGCCCGAGTCGTTGACCTCAAGCTGGGCGAGGCGCTCGGCGTGCTCTGATATCAGATCGGCGAACCGGCGCAGCAGTGCCGCGCGAGCGAAGCCGGTCATCGACCCCCACTCGCCGCTCAGCGCGGCGCGGGCCGCGTCGACGGCGCGGTCGACGTCCTCGGGCGCGGCGTCGGGGACGCTCGCCCACGGCGCCCCGAGGTAGGGGTTCTCAGTCTCATAGCGCTCACCGGAGGCGGCCTCGACGGCTTCGCCCCCGATCATCATGAAGAAATGCTCGAGCTGCTGCGGGGGCGTGGCGGTCGCGGTCATGGCGACAGGCTCCGTTCGGTGATCAGCGCACGGACGTTGGCGCACGTCGGTATGTCGGCTGGAGGCGCGACGCCTAGGATCACGCTCACGTCCTGCCCGGCGTCGCGGATGCGCCCGGGATCAAGGTTGGTGTCCAGACCAAGCTGGGCGAACGTGGCTGCCACGGCCTCGGTGGCGAGGTTGCCGGCCGGGTCGACCCCGCGCAAGCGCACGACCGGACCGCCGAGCCTGAGCACGGCCGTCTCGACGCGCGTGGCGCCCACCTCGCCCGCGCTCGCGGCGCAGGCCAGGTCGCGGGGGCGGTCCCCGGTGCGGGGGATCGTCACGTCTTAGGTTGGGGTAGCCGCTTTCGTGGTGGCGCCTTCCGCGGCCGCTTGGGGGGTCGTTGGGCTCGAAGCGCGCCGCTCGCGGGCGTGTAGATGCTCTCGTGCCCGTCGTCCCAGCGGATGCGATAGCGAGGCGACGGATCGCCGCGCAGAACTTCCTCAATCACACCCGGGCGTGGTCGACGGTCCGTTGACTCAGACTCGGCTACGACGCGCTCACCGACTTCAAAGGCCATGATCATCCCTCCTCGTTCGCGGTAGCCGACCATAGCCGGAGGCTCGATCTGTTGCTAGCGCTCTGTGACGCCCGCGAGCCGCTAGGACGACCGCGCCGCGCACGCGCCCGCCTTGAGCGCGTCCCGACCCCGGTCGGGCGCTGTGCAAGATCCGGGCTAGTTCGACTTGGGGGCTGGAAGGTTTGACGTTGTGACGAGTTTCTATTTTGCTGGCGCGAGCCGAGCTGTTTGGATGTAGTCGCTGATGGCGTTCTCGAGGGTGCGCAGGGCTTGGCGGATTTCG
>JALYZL010000476.1 GCA_030948875.1 Actinomycetota bacterium | reverse complement strand
GGCGGCGGGAGGAGACCAGGCCAGTCGGGCCAGCGCGTGCCGCGCAGCCGGGCGCCTCTCGCCGACCCTACTAAACCGCCATATGAGCAGCGCTGGGTTATGCGCAGCGTCAGCCTGGATCGCCTGCTGCGAGCGGGGTTGACGGTCGAGCGCTGCGCATAACGCGGAGGCTCTGGTCTCGCGGCTTGGGCGTGGTGCCCGGTCGTTCGTGATCGGAGGGACCGTGATGGCTGCTGTTTCTGAGTTGGTGTCCGGACTGGACGCCGAGTTGGTGCGCCTCGGCTACCAGCCGTCGACGCTGAAGTGGTACCGCGGGTACTGGCGGCGTCTGGAGAGGTGGTTCGCGGCCCAGGGCGTGGAGGAGTTCTCGCTGGATGTCGCGATGGCGTGGGTCGATGAGGCGTGCGGCGGCTTCTTTGCGAAGGAGCAGGCCGGGACGCTGAAGCAGACCGACGTCTACGTGTTCCGGGTCGCGGCGATGCTGGACGACTTCGCGGTACACGGGTCGGTGCTGCGCCGCTATTCCCGGAGCGTGAGCAAGCTGAGCGGCGAGCACGCCGAGGTCCTCACTGCGTTTCAGGCGTGGCTGCGGGCAGAGGGTTGCGCGGTCTCGACGGTCCGGGCGTATGGCACGGTCGCCGGGGAGTTCCTTGCGTTCACCGGGAGCCGCGGCGGCCTGGCCGCGCTGGACGGCGCGGTGATCGGCGCGTTCGTCGCGACGCTGGCCGGCTACCAGCCGAAGACGGTGGAGCACAAGCTGTGCGCGGTCAGGTCGCTTCTGCGGTTCGCCGCAGCAGACGGGCTGACCGACCCGGGGGTGCTGGAGACGGTCCCGGCGGCCAGATCGATCAGGCGGGCGAGGATCCCGTCGGTCTGGGACCCTGCCGACGTCGCGAAGGTCTTGGAGGCGATCGATCGCGGTAACCCGTCCGGGAAGCGTGATTACGCGATCGTGCTGTTGATCTGCCGGCTCGGTTTGCGTGCCGTCGACGTCAAACGGCTCGAGTTCGCTGACTTGGACTGGCCCGGCAACCGGCTCTCGGTGGTGCAGGCGAAGACCGGCCGGCGGGTCGATCTGCCGTTGTTGAAGGATGTCGGCTGGGCGATCATCGACTACATCCGCGGCGGTCGGCCGGCGAGCGACTGTCCTCAGGTGTTCATCCGGCATACCGCGCCGATCGGCCCGTTCTCCGATCAGGACCATCTGCATCAGATGCTGGTCAAGCACGCCCGCGTCGCCCGCGTGTCGCTGAGTGAGAACCGTCGTCACGGGATGCACTCGCTCAGGCACACGCTCGCGACCCGGTTGATGGAGGACGGCACTCCGGTCGAGCAGATCGCCGACATCCTCGGCCACCAGTCCGTCGAGTCGACCGGCGTTTATCTGAAGTCGTCCCTCGGCCTGTTGGCCAGGTGCGCGCTGGACCCGGACAAGCCCGCGCGAGAGGAGGTGACCCAGTGAGCTCGGTGATCACGCTGGCTGACGCGATCGCGGGACTGGTCGCGGAGAAACGCGCGGTTGGTTACAAGTACGTGAGCGAGGAGCGAGCGCTGGCCCGCTTTCACGCGTTCAGCGCCAGCGAGTTTCCCGGCCTGGAGACGGTCACGCGAGCGTCGGTGCAGGCGTGGATCGCCGCGGCGCGCCGGCGGGCAGTGAAGCCCGCGACGCTGCAGAGCGTGGCCGCGCCGGTCAGGGAGCTCGCCCGCTGGTTTCACCGCCGCGGCATTGACGCATACGTGCTGCCGGCCGGGGTGCTCGAGAAGCCCGCGCGTTACGTCCCGCACATCTACACCGATCACGAACTGACGGCCTTGTTCGCTCAGACCGACCGCTGCCGCTACTGCTCGGAGGTGCCGTTCCGGCACCTCGTGATGCCCGTCCTGTTCCGCACGATCTACGCATGCGGGCTGCGCTGCTCGGAAGCCCGGCTGCTGCGCGTGAAGGATGTCGACGTCGAGAACGGGGTTCTGCAGATCCGTGACGCGAAAGGCGGCAAAGACCGGCAACTGCCCGTCTCAGAGCCGTTGCGCGAACGGCTTGTCCGCTACCACGCCACCCTCGTCGGACAGCCAGGCTGGGAGTGGTTCTTCCCCGGCGCCACGCCGGACGTGCCGTTGACGCTCAACAACGTCAACCACAACTTTCGACGGTTTCTGTGGCAGGCACGGATCCCGCACGGCGGCCGCGGACACGGCCCCCGCGTTCACGATCTGCGTCACACAGCGGCTGTGAACAAGCTGCGCGCCTGGTTCGCGCGAGGCGAGAACGTCGACGCGCTGCTACCGGTCCTGCAAACGTACCTGGGGCACTCATCGATCGGCGACACCGCCTACTACCTGCACCTGACCGCGGAGTCCTACCCGGACATCACCGCCCGCGTCAAGCAGACGCTCGGCGACATCGTTCCCTCTGTGACGGGAGGGCAAGCTCATGGCGACTGACTTCGCGGTCAGCCTGCGCCGCTTTCTCACCGATCATCTCGCCGGGCTGCGCGGCTGCTCACCGAACACGATCAGCTCCTACCGGGACACGTTCAAGCTGCTGATCTTCTACTTCCGTGACGAGCGGTCGATCCCGCCCGAACGGCTCACCCTCGAGCTGATCGACGTGACCGCGGTCACCCAGTTCATCGCCTGGCTGCGCACCGAGCGGCACAACAGCCCCTCGACCCGCAACCAGCGCCTGGCCGCGATCAGCTCCTATTTCCGCTGGCTGCAATCCCAAGATCCGGTGCGGATGGCGTGCTGCCAGGACATCGTCGCGATCCCCTCAAGCAAACACGACCAGCCAGCGATCGCGCACCTGACTGTCGAGCAGACCCGGCTGTTGCTCGCCCTGCCCGACCGTCGCACCCGCCAAGGCCGGCGTGACGCGACTCTGCTGGCGACCCTCTACGACACCGCCGCACGCGTCCAAGAGACCGCCGATCTGAAAGTCCGGGACGTCCGGCTCGAGGACCCCGCGATGGTCGCGCTGACGGGCAAAGGCCGCAAAACGAGGCACGTCCCGATCGACGCGAACACGGCGGCGCTGCTCGCCGCCTACCTCACCGAACGACGACTCCAGGACCCCGGCCGTGACGATCACCCGGTGTTCTTCAACCAACACCGAGCGAAACTCAGCCGCGGCGGGATCGCCTGGATCCTTCGCAAATACCAAGCCCAAGCAGCCGACCCGACGCTCGCCAGCGCCCAGCTGAGCCCGCACGTCCTGCGCCACAGTCGGGCGATGCATCTCTACGACGCCGGCGTGCCGCTGCCCTACATCCGCGACATCCTCGGCCACGCCGACCTCTCCACCACCGACATCTACGCACGCGCGTCAACCGAGGCGAAACGCAAAGCCCTCGAAGCCGTCTACGACGAGGTCGTCAGCGCCGAGCTGACCGAATGGAACCAAGACCCCGAACTGCTCAGCTGGCTCAACAACCTCCGCTAACCACCACCGCGTTATGCGCAGCGCTCGACCGTCAACCCCGCTCGCGGCAGGCGATCCAGGCTGACGCTGCGCATAACCCAGCGCTGCTCATATGGCGGTTTAGTAGGGTCGGCGAGAGGCGCCCGGCTGCGCGGCACGCGCTGGCCCGACTGGCCTGGTCTCCTCCCGCCGCC
>JALYZL010000009.1 GCA_030948875.1 Actinomycetota bacterium | reverse complement strand
ACGTCGACCTCGTGCTCGTCGCGACCATGACCCCGGACGAGGTGACACCCAACACGGCGCCGCTGGTGGCGGCGGCGCTCGGGGCGGCCCGTGCCGGGGCCTGCGACGTGGGCGCCGCGTGCACCGGATGGCTGTCGGGACTGGGCCTCGGCGCGGCGCAGATCGAATCCGGTCGTGCCGAGCTCGTCCTCCTCGTGGGGGCCGACTTCATCACCAGGATCACCGACTACGAAGACAAGCGGACCGCGCCGCTGTTCGCCGACGCCGCGGGCGCTGTCGTCCTCGGCGCCGCCCATGCAAGCGCCGTGGGGCGGATCGGACCGGTGGTGCTCCGGTGTGACGGCTCACACGCCGAGACCATTCATGCAACCCACGAGGATCGGCTGCTGCGGATGGACGGACCCGAGGTCTACCGCAACGCGATCATGCGCATGACCGAGGTCACCCACGAAGCGGTCGCGCGCGCCGGCCTGACCCTCGACGACATCGACCTGTTCGTCTACCACCAGGCCAACGCCCGCATCACCCGCGCCCTCGGCGAGCGGCTGGGCCTGGCTCCCGAGCGCGTCGTCGATTGCATCGAGCGTCTCGGCAACGCCTCCGCGGCGACCATCCCCGTCGGTTTGGTCGCGGCCGAGGAGGACGGACGGCTCGGTCCGGGCACCCGCGTGCTCGTGAGCGCGTTCGGAGCCGGCTTCACCTGGGGCGGCGCAGTGATCGAATGGGGCGCGGCGCGCTATGGCTAGGCCGGAGGGTTGCGCGCTCGTCACCGGTGCCTCCCGCGGGATCGGCGCCGCGATCGCCAAGTCTCTGGCCAGCGACGGCTGGCCGATCGCCGTGAACTACCGCAGCGACGGCGATGGTGCTGCCGCGGTCGTGTCCGCGATCGAAGAGGCCGGCGGCCGCGCCGTGGCCATCGCCGCCGACGTCGCCGGTCCCGATGCTCCCGACGAGCTCTTCACCGGGGCCGAGGAGCACTTCGGGGTCCCGGTACTGGCCCTCGTCAACAACGCGGGCATCGCTGCCGACGACCTCATCTCGATGCTCGGCGACGAGGAGTGGCAGAAGGTCCTCGACACCAACCTGACCGCGGCCTTCCGCCTTTCCCGGCGCGCGCTCAAGGCGATGATGCGCGCCCGCTTCGGCCGGATCATCAACATCTCCTCTGTCGTCGGGCTCCGGGCCAACCCCGGGCAGGCCAACTACGCCGCCGCTAAGGCGGGGCTGATCGCGATGACCAAGACGGTTACCGTCGAGGTGGCCCGGCGCGGCATCACCGCCAACGCGGTGGCGCCGGGTTGGATCGAGACCGACATGACCGCCGGCGTCGACAGCGATCTGCTCAGCAACGTTCCAGCCCGGAGGGCGGGAACTCCGGAAGAAGTCGCCGCGTGCGTCAGCTTCCTGGCTTCCGACGGCGCCGCCTACGTCAACGGAGCGGTCCTATCGGTCGACGGCGGACTCGCAGCCTAGATCCTTCTTTTTTTGCTAGCGAACGAACAGGAGCCAACCATGTCAGTCACCGCCGAGCAGGTCGAAAGCCGCGTCGTCGAGACGCTCGCGAGCTTCGGCCCCGATGCCAGCACGATTACCCGCGACGCCACCTTCGAGGAGCTCGACATCGACTCCCTCGACCTCGTCGAGCTCGCCCAGGTCGTCGAGGACGACTACGGCGTGATCCTCAAGGGCGAGGACATGAAGGAGCTCAAGACGGTGGGCCAGGCGATCGACCTGATCGTCGGCCGGGCTGAATAAAGTGGCGCCTACGCGGTCAAGGTTGGTGTCCCAATGAGACGACGCGTAGTGGTAACCGGTCTTGGTGCGGTGACGCCGCTCGGTGTCGGTGCCGGCGAGCTGCATGACCGTTGGGCCGCCGGGGAGTGCGGGATCGAGGACGGCGCCGGCGTGTGCGCCGGCTTTGACCCCAAGGAGTTCCTGTCGATCAAGGAGATCCGCCGCACCGATCGCTTCTCGCAGCTGGCGATGGTGGCCAGCGGCGAGGCGATCGAGCAGGCGGGATGGAACGGCGATCAGGGCGGTTATGACCCGGTGCGCGTCGGGTGCGTGCTGGCCACCGGGATCGGCGGCATCCACACGGTCGAGAGCAATCACGACGTGATGCGCGACAAGGGTGCGCGGGCGGTCTCGCCCCTCGGGGTGCCGTCGTACATGCCCAACGCCGGTGTCGCCGCGGTAGCGATGAAGTACGGAATCCACGGGCAGACTTTCGGCGTGGTGTCGGCGTGCGCGAGCGGCGCGCACGCGATCGGCTCGGCGCTGCGGATGATCCAGTACGACGACGCCGACGCGGTCGTCGTCGGTGGCTCTGAGGCCACGCTGACCGAGTTCGGCTTCGCCTGCTTCAACGCGCTGTCGGCGCTGTCGCAGGAGGGCATCTCGCGACCCTTCGACCTGCGCCGCGACGGGTTCGTGATGGGCGAGGGCGCGGGCGTCATGGTGCTCGAGGAGGCCGAGGCGGCGCGGGAGCGCGGCGCGACGATCCTCGGGGAGGTGCTCGGCTACGCCGCCACCTCCGACGCTCACCACCTGACCGCGCCCGATCCCACCGGCGGCCCGGCGGCGAGCGCCATCGAGCTCGCGCTCAGGGACGCCGGCAAGACCCCCGCCGACATCGACTACATCAACGCCCACGGCACCTCCACGCCGCTCAACGACGCGGCCGAGACTCGAGCGCTGAAGATGGCGTTCGGCGAAGAGCTGGCCAGGCGGATCCCGATCTCGTCGACCAAGTCGGCGATCGGTCACCTGCTCGGCGCGGCCGGCGCCGTCGAGGCGGTGGCCACGCTCGCGGCGCTACGCGCGCGTGTGATTCCGCCCACCGTTGGGCTCGAGGTTCCCGATCCCGAGCTCGACCTCGACTACGTGCCCAGTGAGGCACGGCCGCTGATCATGTCCAACGGGCATCCGCCGGTGGCGATCTCCAACTCGTTCGCCTTCGGCGGTCACAACGTAACGCTGGTCCTGGGAGGAGGGGAGTAAGACGATGAGCGTCCTCGCAACTCGCCCCGCGGAGCACCGCCTCGAGGCGCGCGAGCGCCTGGAGGCGCTGTGCGACCCGGGGAGCCTGCAGGTGCTGCGCTCCGGCGTCACCTCGACCCGGTTGGGGGCACGAGCCCAGCCGGGCGACGGGGTCGTCGGCGCGACCGGGACGGTCGAGGGGCGCGCCATCGTCTGCTACGCCCAGGATGGCCGCTACCACGGCGGCTCGCTCGGAGAGCGCCACGCCGACACGATCGTGCGCGTGCTCGAGCTCGCACGCAAGGGGCGGATCCCGGTCATCGCCTTCGTCGAATCGGGCGGCGCCCGCCTGCAGGAGGGCTCGGCCGCGCTCGGAGGCTACGGGAGGGTCTTCCGCGAGACGATCAGGCTCGGCGGCGTCGTCCCTCAGATCTCGGTGGTGTCCGGGAACTCGGCCGCCGGCGGCGCCTACTCGCCCGCGCTCAACGATCTGCTCCTGATGACCGAGGACGCTTCCATGTTCCTCACCGGCCCGGGGATCGTCCGCGAGGCGCTGGGCGAGGATGTCGGAGCCGCCGCCCTCGGCGGGCGCCGCGTGCACGAGCGCAACGGCGTCTGCCACCTGGTCGAGCGCGACGAGGCGGCCGCCGCCGAGCGCGTGCGCTCGCTGCTCAGCTATCTGCCCTCGGCGGCGGGTCAAGCCCCGCCGCGCGCCGTCCCGAGGGCCCCCGAGTCCCCGGATCCCGGCGCTGCCGTGCCCACCGAGCAGCGACGCGTATATGACGTGCGTCACGCCCTCGACGGGATCGTCGATGCCGGGTCACGGCTCGAGCTATGCCCACGCTGGGCGCGGAACATGGTCACCGCGCTGGCCAGGATCGACGGTCGCCCGGTGGGCGTGGTCGCCAATCAGCCGCGCTACCTCGGTGGCGTGATCGACGCGGTGGCTTCCGAGAAGGCCTCGCGCTTCGTCGGCTTTTGCAACTCGTTCGGGCTGCCGCTCATCGCCGTCGTCGACACCCCCGGGTTCATGCCGGGAACGCGTCAGGAGCAGGCGGGAGTGATCCGTCACGGCGCCTCACTCCTGCGGGCGTTCGCCTCCGCGACCGTGCCCAAGCTCACCGTCGTCCTGCGCAAGGCCTACGGCGGCGCCTACATCACGATGAACTCCAAGGATCTCGGTTCGGACCTCGTCCTCGCCTGGCCGAACGCCGAGCTGGGGATCATGAGCGCCCGTGCCGCCGTGGGGATCGTCCACCGGCGCGACCTGGCGGTCGCCGATGACGTCGACTCCGAGATCGCGCGACTCGCCGACGTGTACGCGGGCGAGCACCTGCGCGCCGTGGCCGCGGCATCGGCGGGGCACGTCGACGAGATCGTGGAGCCGCACGAGACGCGCGCTCGTCTGGCCTGGGCCCTGCGCACGCTGTCGGGGTCGCGTCAGTGATCCTGGAGGGCAAGCGCCTGCTCATAACGGGCGTCATCACCAAGGACTCGATCGCCTACCACGTCGCCGAGCAGGCCCAGCGCGAGGGCGCTGAGGTGCTCTTGACGAGCTTTGGCCGGGTGCGGCGGATGACCGAGCGCGCCGCGGCCAAGCTTCCCGAGCCCGTGGACGTGCTCGAGCTCGACGTCAACAACCCGGCGGATTTCGCGGCGCTGGTCGAGGGACTGCGTGAGCGCTGGGGACGCGTCGACGGTGCGCTGCACGCGATTGCCTTCGCGCCCGAGGACGCGCTCGGGGGCCGGTTCATGACCACCCCCGCCGACAGCGCCGCGCAGGCCTTCATCACCAGCGCCTTCTCATTCAAGTCCCTCGCCGCGGCGCTGGCGCCGCTGATGCCGTCGGGCTCGAGCCTCGTCGGCCTCGACTTCGATGCCACTGTCGCCTGGCCGGTGTACGACTGGATGGGCGTAGCCAAGGCCGCGCTCGAGTCGGTGTCGAGATATATCGCGCGCGATCTCGGCCCCAGCGGCATCCGGGTGAACCTGGTCGCGGCGGGGCCGCTGGGAACGGTGGCGGCGCGGGGTATCCCCGGGTTCGAGCAGCTCGCGGACCTATGGCACGCTCAGGCTCCGCTCGACTGGAATGTCGAGGACCCCGCGCCCGTCGCCAGCGCGATCTGCTTTCTCATGTCCGATTACGCCCGGGCCATCACCGCGGAGATCCTCCACGTCGACGGGGGCTTCCACGCGCTGGGCGCACCGGGCGAGCCGGCAGTCACCTGAACAGATCCTCGGGGGCGGGGCGGATGAGCGCCGCCGCCCCGGGGCCCTCGTCGTCGGTGACGCGCCCACGGGCTCCGCGCACGAGGATCACCGGCTCGCCCCCGTCCTTGGTACGCGCGAGGTCGGCGGCGGCGGCGAGCTCGTCGGCGATTGCCAATACGGTCGCGTGCAGCTTGCGCCCGGCGCGGTCCGTGCGCCCACGCCAATCGTCGAGCGGTGAGATACCCGCGCAGCCGATGGCGACGTCGCACTGCCCGTGCCGCCACGCGCGGCCGAACGAATCGGTGATAACGACGCCCGGGCGAACGCCCGTCAGCTCGTCGAGCCGGGCGCGCAACGCCCGCGCTGAGGCGTCGGGGTCTCGCGGGAGCGTGATCACCGTCTCCGGAGCCGGGGCGTTGGAGGCGTCGACGCCGGCGTTGGCACACACGAAGCCGTGATGGGTGACACAGATGAGCACGCCGCGAACGGCGCGGAGCACCTCGCTCGACTCGTCGAGGATGACCTGGACGTGACGCGGGTCCTTGCCGTGCTCGAGGGCGAGCCTGCGCGCTCGCTCTCCGGGGGAGACGTCGGCGAGCGCCCGGACGCGCCCCTCGGCCTTGGAGCACGCCTTGTGGGCGACGACGAGCACGTCGCCGGCCTCGAGCGCGAGGTCGCCCTGCGCGGCGCCCGCGATCAGGGCCGCCAGGTCGGCGCCCTCCTCGATCTCGGGCAATCCGGCCAGCGCGGCCGCGGTCAACATCGGGCAGCCACGGGATCAGGCGCGGCTGCGGAGCATCTGGCTGAGCATGCCTCGCGTGTGTGCCGCGCCTCCGTGCGAGCGCTCGAGCGCGCTGCGAAGCGCGTCGAGGTCGTCGGGCGTGTCGATGTCCAACTCGAGTGAAGCGACGCTGACGAGCTCGGCCGGCGTCCCCACCATTTCAGCGTTCGCGAAGTGTCGCTCACGGCTATCGAGCCCGAAAGCGGGCACGAGCGAGTCGGGTGGGGTCAGGAGCAGCGCGTTCGTGCCCGTCCCGTGCCGATCGGGCACGATCACCGCCGATGGCGTCTCGTGGACCTTCGCGATGAGCGCGTCGAGCTCGCGCGGATCGAGCATCGGGCAGTCGCCGGGGACGAGGAGCACACGCTCGTACTCGTGGTCGAGCGCGTAGCGAACACCGAGTATGGCGGCCGCGCTCTGTCCCGGCTCCTCGTCGTCGAGGACGAGCGCGCCGTGGCCCCCGGCGATCTGCTGCGCGCCGTGGTCGCGCGTGACGACGAGGATGTCCTCGACAGCGCTCGAGCGCCGTAGCGCGGTGAGGACGTCGGAGAACATCGCCTCCGCGAGCGCTCGCCGCGGCCCCGGTGTCAGCACTTCCTCGAGACGCTGCTTGGCCTCGGTGAAGTTCTTGATCGGGAGGACGGCGAGCGTGGGCATCGATACGGAAAGCTAGCCGAGTGCCTGGGCGAAGCGGAGTGCTTCCTCAGCGACGCGGCGCCGCCCGGCGCTATCGGGCATGAGCACATCGGTCTCGAGCACGGGAACGCGGTCGGTGCGCTCGTCGGCCACCAGGCCGTCGATCACCCCCTCGTAGGCCATGGCGATTCCGTCCGCGTCGGGCGGCAGGTCGCTGGCGGCCATGAACTCCATCGTCGGGCCCTTGAGCACCTCGCCGCCCACGAAGGGGCTCACGGCCACCACATGGGCGGGGCTGGCGGCGAGCGCTTCGCGCAGTCCGGGGAGGGCGAGGATGGGGCCGATCGAGGCGACCGGATTCGAGGGGCCGATGATGATCGCGCGGGCGCTCGCGATCGCCTCGAGCACGTCATGGCTCGGCCCCGCGGCACGGGCGCCCCGGAAGTCGACGTCTTCGATCGGCCCCTGGCCGCGGGCGCGGATCATGAACTCCTGGAACGGCCAGACACGGTCCTGGGCCCGCACCCACGTGCGCACGGGCAGGTCGCTCATGGGCAGGACCCGGGCGCGGACGCCGAGCGCGGCGGCAATGGCCGCGTGGGCCTCGGTGAGGCGCTCGCCGCCGTCGAGCCGGTGGGCGCGCTCGAGGCCGATCGCCAGGTCGCGGTCGCCGAGGTTGAACCACACCGCGACGCCGATCTCGCGCAGCCCGTCCATCACTGCGAACGTGTCGCCCTCGAGACCCCAGCCGCGCTCGTCGATCCGGTCCGCAAGCCAGAAGGTAACGAGGTCCGGATCCGGGGAGACATAGGCGCCGTAGATCTCGATGTCGTCGGCCGTGTTGGCGATGACCACGAGATCGTCACCGACGACGTCGAGCATGCCCCGGGCGAGCTTGGCGCCGCCGGTGCCGCCGGCGAGGACGACGACGGTTTGGGGGCCGCTCACGGGCGACCCGGCGAGCGCTCGCGGCCGGGAGCGCTCACTGGGCGCAGCCCGTCCTCGCGGTCAAGCCCGGTGATCTTGATTCCTGCCTGCGCCTTGTTGCGGACGTTGATCGAGATGAGCAACGGGGTGAGCTGCTCGACGATCCGCGCCATCTCCAGCCGCCCGCAGTCGACCACGCGCAATCCCGGGATCCGCTCCACGAGCTCGGCGATGCGGGCCTTGTCATTGCGCTTGTCTCCGCACATGAGCACGTCCTCGTCGAGCTCGTAGTCGAGGTCGCTCAGATGCGAGGCGCTCACCGTGTGGAGCGCGGAGACGACCCGAACCCCGTCGGGCACCATCTCCTGCGCCTGCTGCCCGGCCGACCCTTGCCAGACCGCGAGCGACCTCGTTGCTTTTCCGCCCACCGCCGCGGCCAGGGGGGCGGTCGTGTCGAGCACGAGCTGTCCCTCGCGCAGCGCCCCCTTGAGGGTCGCGAGCGTCTCGGACTGGGTGCGAAAGGGCACGGCGAGGATCACGACCTCGGCGCCGGCCTGCGCCGCCTCGGAGTTCTCGAGGCCGGTGAACGACCCCTCGGGTACCCGCTGCCCGGCGTGCTGGACGGCCTCGAGGGCACGGTCCGCCTTGCGCGAGCCGATCACCACTGGAGTGCCGGCCCGCCCGAGCCGCAACGCGAGGCCGAAGCCGAGGGCGCCTGTGCCTCCGATGATGCAGACGGGCGTCGGCACGGCGCGGAAGTCTATGTGGAATTTGCCAGAGGCAAATTCCATTCACAGATTGGTAGAGCCTAATCTGTCGGGCGCTAGGTTTTCCGGGCGGTGGGGAGGCGGGTAGGGTTCGCGCCCATGGGGTCTGAGGAATCATTGGCCCTCGTGCCCGGCATCGAGGCGCACCGGGAGTTCTCCGTGGAGGGGCCAGCTCGTCACGTCGCCGGCGCCG
>JALYZL010000660.1 GCA_030948875.1 Actinomycetota bacterium | reverse complement strand
CCCCGCCCCTACGCCCCGGGCGCCCGCCCAGAGCCCGTTGAGCACCTCCACCGCCCCCCAAGCAGCCAGCGACGGCCGGGACGAGACGACTCTCGAGCAGCTCGACCGAAACACGATCGAGCTCCTGAACGAGCTCCGGGTCGCGGGCACAGGGATCCAGGTGCTCCTGGCGTTCCTGCTCGTGGCCCCGTTCGACAGTAGGTTCAGCCGGCTGTCGGGGTTCGAGCGCTACGACTACTTCGTCACGCTGGTGTGCATTGCGCTGGCCGCGGCGCTGCTCATTGCGCCGTCGATTCACCACCGGATCCTCTTCCGGCACCGCCAGAAGGCCTATCTCCTGCGCGTGGGGAACCAGGCGATGATCGTCGGTATGGTGTTCCTCGCCGTGGGGCTGACGGGGATCCTGATCCTCATCTCGGACCTCACGTTCGGGGGCACGGCGGCGGTCGTGGCCGGGGTCCTGGCGGCCGCCATGCTCGGCGCTCTGTGGTTCGCGTTGCCCCTGAACCGCCGGCGCCGAGGTGAGCAAACCTGACTCGTTACAGGCGCGGCGATCCGGGTAGCTCATCCAGGGAGATCGAGTGCAAGGAGATCGAACATGCCTCCACGCGGCGTGAAGCCAGGAACCAAGCGTGCTCGTCAGTACGAGCACATCAAGGAGAGCGAGCGCGAACAGGGCGCGAGCGAGAGTCGGGCTGAGGAGATTGCCGCCCGGACCGTGAACAAGGAACGGGCTCGCTCGGGCGAGTCGAAAACGCGCTCGCGTACATCGGTCAACGACATGTCCTCCTCGCGGCGTGGCGGTCAGCGCTCGGGCACGAACGCGCCCAAGGGCCGCACGCGTGACCAGCTCTACAACGAGGCGCGCAAGCTCAATGTCGAGGGCCGCTCGAAGATGACCAAGTCACAGCTCCAGCGTGCCGTGGACGCGCGCAAGCGATGAAGATCGGCTACTTCCTCTCCAGCGAAGAGTGGGGTCCGCGCGACCTGGTCGCTCAGGCGGTAGCGGCGCAGGAGGCCGGGTTCGAGGGCCTGTGGATCTCAGACCACTACCACCCGTGGAACAACACCCAGGGTCACAGCCCGTTCGTGTGGTCGACGATCGGCGCGATCGCTCAGGCCACTGACGCGGCCATGCCGGTGACCACCGCGGTCACCTGCCCGACGATGCGGATCCATCCGGCGATCATCGCGCAAGCGGCAGCCACCTCCGCCGTTCTCCTCGATGGGCGGTTTTCCCTCGGCGCGGGCAGCGGTGAGGCGCTTAACGAGCACATCCTCGGGGACCGCTGGCCGCCGGCTGACGAGCGGCTCGAGATGCTCGAGGAGGCGATTGAGATGATCCGGATGCTATGGCAGGGAGGCGTGCACACCCGTGTCGGCCGCCACTACCGGGTCGAGCAGTGCCGCGTCTACGACCTTCCGCAGACGCCGACCCCGATCGTCATCTCCGGGTTCGGACCCAAGTCGGTCGAGCTGGCAGCCCGCATCGGCGACGGATACTGCACCGTGGGGCCGATGTCGACAGGCATGTGGAAGCGATCACCGCGTACGCCGAGGCCGGATTCGACGAGCTTTACATCAATCAGATCGGCCCCGATCAGGAGGCGTTCTTCGCCGCCTACGGCGAGGAGGTCCTGCCGCCCGTGGGCAGGGCAGGGCCTACAGCAGCTCGCGCTCGTAGAGGTAGTTCACCGGACCGTCGGCTCTGCCTCCGCGGTTGCTGAACCCGAGGCCTTCGTAAAGGGCGCGGGCGACGGCATCGTCCTCGCCCGTCCCCAGCTCCATCTGGTCGGCCCCCCGGTCGCGCGCGAGCTCAATCGCAGCCTGCATGAGGGCACGGCCGAGTCCGTGTCCGCGGCGATCGGGACGGACGTAGAGCTCAGCCACGTAGCACTCGAACGCCTGGCTCCAGATCGCCGGGCGGAAGCGGAGAACGGCCAAGCCCTGCGGCGGCTCGTCGGTGGTGAGCAGGACGGTGATCTCGTCGTCGGCGAGGAGGTCTCGCACACGCTCGGCGAGCGCGCCCGGCCCGGGCGAGGGCTCGTCGAACTCGGTGTTGAAGTCGTGAAGGAGCTGGCCGATGTCCTCGGCATCCGCGCTGTCCGCCTGGCGCACGGCGTCCACACCCGGAGGGTACCGGGCCACCGACAGCGGAACGCTTACGCCAGCGGCGTTTGGTCGAGCTTCGCGCCGAGATCGGCGACCGACTCGAAGACGTCGAGCGCGCCGGCCTCGCGGAGCTCGGCGGCGGAGAAGCCTCCCGTGAGGACCGCGAGGGTCTCCATGCCCGCGCCACGGGCGGACATGACGTCCCAGGGCGTGTCGCCGACCATCGTCCCGTCCTTGCCCCCGGCGCGCTCGAGGGCGGCCTGGACGAGGTCGGGCTCGGGTTTGGTGGCCTTGACGTCGGCCGAGGTCGTCCAGCTGTCGGCGAGCTCGCGGGCGTCGAGCAGGTCGAGATAGATCTCGACCTCATCCTTCTTGGCCGAGCTGGCGAGGACGATGGTGTGGCCTCTGCGCTTGAGCTCCTCGATCAGGTCGCGCGCTCCGGGCGTGGGCTCCACTTCGCCCACCAGCTCGCGATACTCCGACCCCTCCGTCGAGCGGATCTCGTCGCCCTGCTCGCGCTCGGTGTCCTCGTCGGTGAGGGCCGTGACCAGCTGGTCGCCGCCCATGCCGATGTGCCGGTGGATGCGCCAGATGGGGAGGACGATCCCGTGCTTGCCGAAGGCGCGGTACCACGCGATCGTGTGGTGGTAGTTGGTGTCGACGAGGGTGCCGTCGATGTCGAGGACTGCGATGCTCATCGGCGGGGTAGCTACCCGGTGTAGACGCAAACGATCCCCGGCGCTCCGCCCCCAGAGGAAGACGGGCCGTAAACGGCGCGCAGGCGGCGGTTCGGTAACTATGTTGCCGAAGACATGCGCAGACGACGGCCGCTCATCGCCTGGCTCGTCCTGCTCGCCGCCGTCCTGGTCGCGGGCGCGCTCCTGACGCGTCCGTCCACGAGCACGGCTCCGAAGATGACCGGGCTGGCGGTCAACCCCGTACTCGATCCCGGCAGCGCGCTGTCCGGTCCGGCCGCCAACTTCACGCTGAGCGATGAGTTCGGGCGGCCCGTATCCCTGCGTTCGTTTCGCGGGCGCGTGGTGATCCTGGCCTTCAACGACTCCCAGTGCACCACCGTGTGCCCGCTGACCACGACCGCCATGGTCGACGCCAAGGAGATGCTGGGCGCCGCCGGGTCGCGCGTGCAGCTGCTCGGCATCGACGCCAACCCGACCGCGACCTCGGTCAAAGACGTCCGCGCCTACTCGACGCTGCACGGGATGCTCCACCGGTGGCGCTTCCTCACCGGGCCGCTCCCGAAGCTCGAGCGGGTGTGGAAGTCCTACTACATCGCCGTTCAGATCATCCGGGGGCAGATCGACCACACCCCGGCCCTGTTCGTGATCAGCCCGCAAGGGCGGCTGGCGAAGCTCTACCTCACCAAGATGTCCTACTCGAGCGTCCCCCAGCTCGGGCAGCTTCTGGCCCACGCGGCCTCGAGCCTCCTGCCCGGCCATCCGCGCGTGCGCTCGCGGCTCTCCTACGCGCAGGTCGCCTCGCTCACCCCGCGCACCGTCGTGTCCCTGCCGCGCGCGGGCGGGGGGAAGGTGCAGCTGGGATACGGGAGCGGACCACGCCTGCACATGTTCTTCGCGACCTGGGACTCGGAGGTGCTCGGACTCCGTGCCCAGCTCGAGGCGCTCAACCGCTATCAGGCCGCCGCCACCGCGAAGCACCTGCCACCCGTGGTCGCGGTCGACGAGGGCAGCGTCGAGCCCTCGTCGAGGGCACTGCCGAGCTTCCTGGGTCGCCTGTCGCGACCGCTCTCCTACCCGGTGGCGATCGACACCAGCGGCCGCGTGGCTGACGGCTACCAGGTCCAGGACGAGCCGTGGTTTGTCCTCACCTCGGGCTCAGGGCGAGTTGTCTGGTTCTACGACGTCGCGACCCAGGGGCTGCTGGGCCCCGCGGCGCTCACCAAGGATGTCCGCGCCGCCTTGCGCGCCGCCCCTCGAGCG